>CAYJGO010000035.1:0-16075 GCA_964369855.1 uncultured Treponemataceae bacterium
TTACGAGGTTATCAAAAAAACGAATAGAAATGGGTTTGTCTCTTTTAAAACTTCTATACCAAAGATCAAAAAGGGTTTTAAGAAATTGAGCGTATAATGATGGCGTTAGGGACCATTCATGTAAACCCCGTTCTTCTCCAATGGGGTCAAGACAGGGAATAAATTGCAGGTAGTTAAAATTATTTCTAGTGTAAAAATCGTACATGTCTTTAATGTTTTTTGCAAGGCTTGCACTTACTACAGTTAAAATATTATATTCGACTTTATGATTATCAAGAAATTGTGAAGCTCTGAGTGCTTGGTTGAAGGTTCCTTTTAGGTTTGTATCATAACGCAATGTGTCATGAAGTTTTTTGTTACCATCCATTGAAAGACCGACTAAAAAGTTGTTTTGTGCAAAAAAGTGAGCCCAATCATTGTCGATTAAAAGGCCATTTGTTTGAATTGCAAAATGAACTTGAGTGTTTTCACTCTTGTATTTTTTTACGAGTTCAACAAAATTTTTATAAAAATCTAGGCCAATTAATGTGGGCTCTCCGCCTTGAAAGGCAAAGGTACATGGTGAATAACCTTGTTCAAACGGTTTGCGTACAAGATTTTCAAGCGTTTCCTCATCCATCATTCCGTAGCTTTTTACCTGACGCTTTTCTGTTTCATCACAGTAAAAGCAATAGGAGCAGCGCATATTGCATGCTCCCGAAGCTGGTTTAATGAGGATGTGTATAGGACCTTGAGATTTTCTCGGTGTCATAATTTTTGCAGCCTATTTCTTATTAAAATAAAATGACATTGCAATTTGTGACATAAAATTCTCTTCCTCTTTTAGTTGCAAGAGGTTTTGTTTCTCTGTCCATTCTGTTGGTGGGTTTTTATAATCGGGCAAAGTATTCCATGGTTCGATGCAAATAAACTGTAGTGTGGGAGTCGTCGCACTCCATAGAAGTACATAAGGAAAGCCGTCAATTGTCATTACTATTTTATTTTCAGTATTTTCTTCGAGTAAAGTAATGGTGTTAGTTTTGAAATTTGCCAAACAAATTGAGTCATTATTAAAAAGTGAATTGGACAATTGCAGGGGAAGATTAATGTCTTCTTTTTCACCATTAGGGTGGCCTTCTGTCATCAAGATGGTTTTTACTGTTTGAGGTGTATCAAAATGTATTGAATAGTTATTTGTATCATTTTTATTTGAAAACGGACATATAAAGCCTGGGTGAAAGCCAAGGCCAAATGGCATGGTTTCTGTGGAAGTGTTAATAATTTTGACTGAGTGTGTTAGTGTTTCTTTCGATAGCTCAAAAGTTTGTTCAGCACAGAAGGAAAAAGGGAAGTAATCATTCTTGCCGTAATTCACTGAGAATGTAATAGCATTTTTTTCTTCTGTTTTTACAGAATGTTCTGTGCTATGTAAAAATCCATGAATTGGAGCATCAAAGTATTTTGCTTTGTGTGAAAATGCTTTTCCAACTATTCTTCCTGTCCAAGGAAATAATATTGGAGCTTGTCTTGCCCAGATAGTTTTTTCTGCTTGCCACAATCTTTCCGTGCCGTCTTTTGTTTTTATAGATACAATTTCTGCCCCTAAAGAGTTAATTGTAACAGTTAAAAAATCATTTGAAATAGTCTTATTCAAAATAATAGTCCTTAGCGTAATATCTTTGTTAAGACGCCATCTTTTTTGCGCCAGTTTTTATTTACTTTAACTTGTAAATCTAAATCTATTCTATAATCAAAAAGTTTTCTAAGTTCTTTAATGGATTCTACACGGATTGTTTTTATCATTGTTGCGCCTTTTCCAATTACCATGCCTTTTTGGCTTTCTCTTTCTACCACTAAAAAGGCTCGAACCCAAAGTTCTTTGCCGTTTTTTCGCCATTCCATATCAGAAATATCTACATAAATTGAATGGGGTATTTCATCTCTAAGGCGCGTAATTGCTTGTTCTCGTACAATTTCTGCAATACGGAAATCTACTTCTTGGTCAGTGTAATATTCTTCAGGATATAGGTTTGGGGCTTCAGGTGCAAGTTCATATAAAGCTTTTAATAGCTCGTTTATACCTGTATCTTCTTTTGCAGAAATTTCTAATGCACGGCTTTCAGGAAAATTTTCAAATGTTTTTTCGATGAATGTTCTGCAAAGTGCTGTTTTTGAATGCTTGTCATCAATTTTGTTTATGCCTATTACTGTTTTGCTTGCAAAGGGTATAATGAGCTCTGCTGTGAGTTTTTCTTCCTCTCCAGCGGGTCTTGTTGAGTCTAGCATATATAAAATGAGGTCTGCATCTGAAAGCTGATCTTGGGTAATGGTTTTTAGTTTTAAGTTCAGCTTTTTTTCTGAATTATGGTACCCTGGGGTATCGATAAAGACAAGTTGTCCAAAAGATGTGTTAACTATGCCCTTAACGGCATTCCTTGTAGTTTGTGGAATTTCTGAAACAATAGAAATTTTTTCACCACTTGCGGTGTTTAAAAAAGTGGATTTTCCTGCCGATGGGCGACCTATAATGGCAACAACTGCTGTTTTTGTACTCATGATATAATTATAACGTAAAAGCCTAGTAGACGTCTAGCATAATAGGAAGATGGAGTGCTTTTTAATTTTGAGCATTGACAGAAAGAAAAAATATAGTCATAATATATGTATGACTCTTCTTGTTCCAATTATTATTGCAGTTTCGCTTGGAATTATAGGCTTGATTGTGTATGTTAAAACATCTCCTAAAGACTCTTCTTCAAAAAGTTCAAAGAACAAGAAATCTCGGCAAGTTATTATTCGAGAGGCACAAAAAAGATTAAAACAAGACCAAAGAGACCCCAAAGGGCTGATACCTCTTGCAGATTTATATTTTGAAGAAAACCTATGGGAAAAAGCCTTAGATTTATATAAAACTTTAGTAGAGATTGTTCCTCTTCATCCCACCATTGATGCATCTTTGGTTTCTTTTAGAGCAGGGGTATGTGCTTTAAAAACAGAGAACCTTGAGCTTGCGTTTAAGAATTTGCTAGTTGCCAGGGCAAAGATGCCAGATGGATTTGATATCAATTTTTACCTTGGGCAAGCCTTTTTTAAGGATAATCAATTTGACAAGGCTATTCCATTTTTAAATAAAGCCGTTGCTTTAAATAGAGAAAACCAATTAGTACACGAGTTTTTAGGTCTTGCATTGCATGAAAAACAAGCATATAGACAAGCCTTTCCGCATTTAAAAATTTCGTTTGAGGCAAACCCAGAAAATAAAAAAGTGCTTTTTTCAATGGCAGAATCACTGTTTCATTGCGGGCAAACTGAAAAATCTTTACCTGTGTTTTTACATTTACGAGCCGACCCTGAGTATGGTGCTCGTTCCTGCATGTACGCAGGGACAATCCATATTAAGCAAAAAAACTTTGAAAAGGCAACCAAAGATTTTGAAATAGGGTTAAAGCATAGCGAAGCACCGATAGAGGTATTAACAAATATACGGTACAGTCTTGCTCAAACATATTTGCAATTGAATAAAATTTCTGAAGCATTATCTTTATTGCAGTTAGTAAATGCTACGAGCCCAGGATATAAAGATGCACAGAGTCTCATTGCCAGATATCAAGAAATGAGTCAAAATGCCAGTTTAAAAACATATTTGGTTGCAGGAAGTAGTGAGTTTTTGGCCATGTGCAGAAAAATTGTGTCATCGTTTTATGCAAATTCGCATGTAAGAATAATTGGTATGGAAGCAAAACCTGATGTTGTTGAAATACAGTCAGAGATTGAGACAACAAAATGGGAAGATTTTGTTGTGTTTCGTTTTTACAGAAATACTGGAATTACAGGGGATTTTATCATTCGAGACTTTCATGGAAGAATAAAAGATTTAAAAGCGGGGCGTGGTATTTGTATAACTGCAGGCAGCTTTACAACAGAAACAAAAAAATTTGTTGAGGGACGCCCAATAGATTTACTTGATAAAGAAAGCTTATTAAAACTTTTTAACAAGCTTTCAAATTCGAAGCCCTTTGCAAATTAGTTATTTTTGTTTACAACCACTAAATGCCTTTCATAATCTTCTAAAAAAGGAACCTCTAGAGGGATTAATTTATAAGAAGGTACCCATTGTTGAATTAAAGTCATTTCTTCAAGTATTTTATCTTTTTTTGCTTTGTAAGCAATTAAGCTTCCGTCCTCTTTAATTATTCGCAATAAGACACGAGTTATTTTTTTATCTAACGGGCGAAAAGCTCTAAAAACACATATATCATATTTTTTTTGTTCTACACGCTCAGCTTCAAGTGTTTCAATTGTGATATTAGAGAGTTGAAGCTTTTCTTTGCAATGCGCTAAAAATGCACAGCGTTTTGTCATTCTTTCAACTAACATAAAATTTATATCTGGCATCATAATAGATAAAGGTATGCCTGGTATTCCTCCACCCGAACCTATGTCAGCAATAGTAAAAGTCTGTGTTTCTATGTTTCTTTTAGAAAGGATTTCATCTTTAATAGATTCTATTATTTTGACAGCAACAACACTGTCGAGTATATGTCTGATTATTATTTCATCGAAATCAGTAATTGTACTAAGACCAAATTCTTCATTTTTTTCTTGGAGTTCTTTTGCATATGAAAAAAGTTTTTCGGCCTTTTCGTTGTCATAGAGGTCTAATTGCTTAAGACCATATTGTAGTTTGTTTTCCATAAAGCATCCCTTAATTTTATTCAAAGTTTATGTCCAAGAGCACTTCTAACTGTTGTGTTTGGTTGTATAAGTGAATTGTAACAAGATTTCCTGTTCTTGTAGCTTTAAAAGGAGAACTCTTGGAAAGCTGTTTAAGAACAGAATTAGAATCCTTTCCTTGAACACTCAGTGCCACTTCAAATGTGTCTGACCCAGACGCCTTAAAAAGCATATAAATTGTTTCTTGAAAAGTTACATTACCGGTAGTGTATATTCTGTCGCAGGAAAGTAAAAAGGTTCCATCTTTTTCAGGAGTAGATATGAATGTATTTTTAACTGAGGTTAGTATGTTCTGGGTTTGAAAGCTAGAGCCATTCGCTGCTAAAAATCTGAGAATCTGTGATTGGTTTTTTATGGAGGTTTCAGCTTGAGATCTGCTTTCTATGGATCCTTTATCAATTTTTTTTTCAAGCTCTCCTAGTTTTGCTAACACTTCTTGCAATAGTGCATTTGTTGAAATCGCTACAGAGCTAGTTTCTCCTGTTGGGGTTGTGTTTAATATGGTAGATAAATCTCCCAAAGAAGAAAGGCTTCCAAGCGGTGATTGTCCTAGATTACTGGAATCATTAGAGAATAAATTTGTAATGGTTTCAATTGCCGTGGCATTTAAGTCTGATGCCAAACTACTTGTCATAATATTAGATGTCTGGTTGTTTTGCGTATTTGTTGTTTGTACTGTGCTAGTTTCATTTTGGCTGTTTTTATTTGATGTTGCGGCTGCAGGAGTGGTTTGGACAAAGACTTCTGGAGGTGTAACTATAGGGGGAGTAGGCATAGAAGGCGATGCTGGAGGTGTAAAGCTCGGAACTGTTACGGACGGTACGGTTGGAGCTGTTGGGGGAGTGATTGCTGGCGTTGTTACTGTTGGTATAGATGGAGCCTGGGGAGATGAAACACTTTGAGATACTAATATAGAAAAAACAAAAAGAGCCGTTAATAAACAAAGGAAATATTTTTTACAAATTTGCAAGTTTTTCCTCCACCATTTCTAATTTGCTCGTTAGATGTGTTATTGTTTTTTCTAAACGCTGTTTCTCTTTTTCGAGCATGTTTTTTGGGTCGATTTCTTCCTGTGGTTTTTTCATTACAAAACGGACTGAGTCTGGGCTTTTCCCTGCTAAGATTTGTTCTTGAGCGAGAGCTCTTTTGTCGGCAGAGCCCATGGCTGCAACCATTTTCATGTTATCAAAGCCAAGAGAGGGGTCTACATTGACAGATCCAACCTTTGTAATGTTTTTTGCGGCCAGCCGTGGTATTTTTAAGCAACGGTCAATATAGTCTTCATAGCGAATATCAGACTCAATACATAATTGATGTGCTCGAGCTAAGAGTTTTCCAAACTCTTGCATTAAAAGCCCGTTTTTTTCAAGATAATTTTTACGAATGTTTTCTGTTACTTCTACTAACTCAGAAGACTGATTAATTCCCATAACGTAATAACCTTTTTCTTCGGCAATATCTAACAGCTCATGGAATAAGGCCCAAAAGTCTATGGTATGGGCTCGCCCTTTTAGGTGTTCAAGGCCTGCTGATTGCGACAGTTTTTTTTCATTCATTACATGGTGTGCGTATTCATGAATAGCGGTATAAATCAGTTGGTTATCTGTTTTAAAATTTTTGTTGTGTAATAGAATTTCATATGTTTCTGGTTTATATAGACCATTTACTCGTTTGCTTTCTTTGCCAGTAAAAATAAGCGAAAACTCAAGAGATGTGTCTTTTATATCTAGTAAGATTTCTTTAACTCTATCTTGATTCATTCAATTCTCCCATTGATTGTAATATTAACCCAAGAGAAACGGTAGTTGCTGTTTCTGTTCGTAATACTCTTTTGCCCATGCTGCAAAGGCTATACCCAAAATCTTTAAAAAGAAGTCTTTCTTTTTCGCTCCATCCTCGTTCGCTGCCAATTGCAGTATATGTTTTTTTGCCGTTGGGCTTTTTTTGTAGCATGTAATCGTAGAGGCTCACTGTTGCCTCTTTGTTATCTAAACAAATAGCTATATCATTTTCAAGAATAGGTATTTGCTTTAAGCAATCCAGAAGAGAGTTATGCACAAAAAGTTCGGTAATATGTGTGCTTTTTGCTTGTATGCTTCCATCTTTTAATGCTTTGTATGCCGTCCCTCTTTCTATCACTTTAGAATGCATATATGACTTTTCGCCAAGCTCTGTTCCTACAAGGTGTAGTTTGCTTACTCCCAAGCTAGCCACATCTCTAAAAAGCCTTTTTAATTGAATTGGCCGAACAAAACCGACTATCAACTCAATTGGGAAAAGGGGAAGACCAGTTGAAGTAGAGGTAAATGAAAAGAAAATTCCTTCGGAATTTATTTTTGTTATTATTGCCTCTCCTGCAAGGCCATTTTCAATGCCAGCTTCAAATGAATCTCCTTTTTCTTTTTTAAGAACAGAGAGTATGTGTTTTGCTCGTTCATCTTCATGAGGGAAAAAGTAATTATCTTGGTTTGAAAAAAGAACAATATTCATTTCTATAACTATACTGTTTTTTACTAGAATTTGCAATAAACTGAATAAGGTACTTGTGACTTTCTTTAAAATAGCCGATAATATAGAAAGACTATGAATCATGTGAAATTCGGTATCTGTACCATGCTTTTTTGTATTATAGCATTCCCCTACATATTTTCTCAATCAGCTCAAGAAGAAGCGAGTATACTTAGAGAGAAGGTTGTTACAGAGGCAAAGAAGCATGTTGGTGTTCCCTATGCGTGGGGAGGAACAACAAGTGCTGGAATGGACTGCTCTGGATTCATTTACACCACGGTTAGAGATTCTGTTGGAATACAACTTCCACGAACAGTCGAAGCTATGTATGGATTTATGACGATTGTACCTGACTCAAAAAAAGAGATAGGAGATGTTTTGTTTTTTATTACTGTGGGCTCTAGGGTATCGCATGCAGGTATTTATATAGGAAATGAGCAGTTTATCCATTCAGCAAGCGATGGGCCTAATACGGGTGTCATTGTTTCATCTTTAAAGCAAACCACATGGAAAAATTCTTATGCAGGGATTGGGCAGTTTTTACCATCAGCACAAAGCAATACAGAAGGGGAGCAAGAAAAAGAATCTGTTCCAAGCGCGCCAGAGGAAACATCCGTCCCTTTACACAATGTACAAGATTTTTTTAATGAAGTAAGCTTAGATTTTTCTGCCACAATGCTTTGGAATTTTTTTAGTTCAGATAGTTTTTTATTTAATATTCGAGGTGCCTCATTGCAAGCTCATGCTAAGTATACTGGATGGACTACAGAGCCTGGTTTAGGTGTAGAGGTACGCTTTGAACCTAAAATGAACATAGTGCAGATTCCTATTTATTTCACCGTTTCTGTTCCATATGGATTTAGAATATATGCAGGCCCTGTTATAAGCTTTGGAAACCCAGTTTTAATAGGAAGTGAAGAGCCAATTGTAGCTTCTGTTTTTCCAGGTATTTTAGGCTTTTCGTGGCAAAGCCCCAGTGCTAAAATTGGAAACACAGAACTTTCTTTTGTCCAGGATATAACGTGGACAGTCTTTAATAGCACTGATAATTCTGCCCTGCCGATAGGACATTCTATTGTAGCTGGGCTTGTTTTTTCTACGGGCGTTCGTCTTAGTCTTGACGGTAAATACCTCATACGGTAAAATTAGTTAGTATGAAAGCATCGATATTATTTATATTTACAGTTGCCCTGTGTTCGTGTACTACAAATGCAGAGATGAATATTAAACAAAACAATTCAAGTTCTTTTGCATTTGAAACTTCAACAAGTGATGGGGTAAGTGAGCTTATCCGAGCATTAACAGGGGCTAGTAATACACAAACATTGTTTGATAAAGCTTCTATTGAAAACAGTTTTAAAAATGCAGGTATTTCTCTGCTGCCCGACTCAACCTTTAACACAACTAGTATTTCTCTTTTGGGTGAAACTGAAAATATTAGCTCGCTTATTTCTCGGGGGGCATTACCAATTTCCTTGCAATCCAATGGTTCTGAAGGAGAATTGATTGTTGTATTAAATGATAAAACAATTGGGGCGTTGTTTTCATTGATGGGTGAAGACGCGGTTTTATACACGGAGCTTCTTTTTGCACCATTATTTACAGGTGAAAAAATGTCTGCTGATGAATATTTGGAGTTTATGGCATCTCTCTATGGACCGGAGATTAAAGCCGATTTAGAAAATAGTATAGTTAGCTTTACATTACATGCACCGCAACCAATAAAAAACACAACAATTTTCCCACAAAATATTGGAATGAATGTTGTTTCCGGAAATTCTGTAATAATTAATTTATCACTTTTAGAAGTTTTAGTGACAACATCCGATATTGAATTAAAAATTTTGTGGTGACGATTAATTTCAGTAATTAAATTAAATGAACCTTGACTAAAGAAGAATGTATAAGTATACTAGCAAATAAAGATAAAAAAATATACATTAAATGGAGGTGTGCATGGCACAAAAAACAGATGCCGGTTTTTCTAAAGAACTTGAAGCCTTTATAGATGAATGGAATACAAAACCTGGAAATCTAATAATGGTACTTCACAAAGTGCAAGAAGAACAAGGCTATATTTCAAAAGAGGCTGCACAGGCAGTAGCAGAAAGAACAGGAAGTCATTTAGCAAGAGTATATGGTGTAATGTCTTTCTATCACTTTTTCAAAACTCAAAAACCTGGAAAGAACAGGATTAGTGTTTGTCTTGGAACAGCTTGTTACTTAAAAGGTGGACAAGACCTGATTGAAGAAGCTCGCGAACTTTTAGGATTAGATCCAGAAGATGCAGCTACAGAAGATGGATTGTTTTCAGTAGAACCCGTTCGTTGTATTGGTTGTTGTGGTTTAGCTCCAGTATTAACAGTAAATGGTGATGTATACGGAAAACTTGTTAAAGGTCAAATGTCTGAAGTTTTAGATAAATACAAAACAGCCTAATATGCATTACACTCTCTGTGACTTGATTGCCGATTTAACGCAAAATGCAGCAGAAGCAAATTCGACACAAATTGAAGTCGACTTTTTCGAAACAGAAGAGACCTTGGAAGTTGTAATTAAAGACAATGGAAAAGGAATGAGTGCTGAGACATTAAAAAAAGTAAAAGATCCATTTTACACCGATGGTATAAAGCACCCAAATAGAAAAGTTGGGCTTGGTATTCCTTTTTTAATGCAAACAGCAATGAGTACTGATGGGAGCTGGGATATTATATCAGCAGAAGGCAAGGGAACAACAGTTTCAATGACTTTTGATTTGAACAATATTGATACCCCTCCAATTGGCGACATTCAAGGCTTATTTAGACAAGTTTTAATACTTCCGGGTGAATATGAGTTAATTATCAGTCGAAAAAAAGAATGCAAAAAAATTAGGTTTGAATATATTTTAAGAAAAACTGAATTGCTGGATGCCCTTGGCGGGTTAGAAACAGTAACTGACTTGGCTTTATTAGGAGATTTTATCCAGAGTCAAGAGCAGAGTGACGAGTAAAAATAGTTATAGGAGAATATTATGGCGAAAATGTCTCTTGAAGAATTGCGAAAGCTTCGCGGAGAAAAACAAACAGAAATTAACCGACGTGATACAGACGGAAAAACTGTTCAAATTGTTGTTGGAATGGGAACCTGCGGAATTGCAGCAGGTGCAAAAGAAACACTTGAAGCATTTATTAAAGAGCTACAAAAAAAAGGTATTAGTGATAATGCAAATATTCGACAGACAGGTTGTATGGGCGCGTGCGCAAAAGAACCTACCGTTGAGGTGATAGCTCCTGATATGCCTCCCGTAATTTACGGTGACGTAACTGCTGATGTTGTTGAACGCATTGTTGAGCAACATATTATCAATAAAAGTTTATTAGACAAGCACATTATTGATAGACCTTCAATCGATATTGTAAAAAACTAGGAGAACTGAATGGCTTATACACACTATATTTTAGTTTGCGGTGGAACAGCATGTGAATCTACTAGCGCAGACGCAATTTATAACAATCTTCATGCAGAAGCTAAGAACTTTGGCGTAGAAAATAAGGTTCAAATTGTTAAAACAGGTTGCTTTGGTTTTTGTGAAAAGGGACCAATTGTAAAAGTTTTACCAGAAGATTCATTTTATGTTGAAGTTAAACCAGAAGATGCAAAAGATATCATTGCAGAACAAATTGTAAAAGGGCGAGAAGTTGAGCGTCTCTTATACAGTAAAGAAAAAAAATCAGCAACAGAAAATAACGAAATTGAATTTTACCAAAAACAACTTCGTATCGTTTTAAGAAACTGCGGTCTAATTAACCCAGAAGATATTACAGAGTACATTGCTCGTGACGGTTACCTTGGTTTAGAAAAAGCCCTTTTTGAAATGAGTCAAGATGATATTATTCAAGAAATATTAAAATCAGGGCTTAAAGGCCGTGGCGGTGGAGGTTTCCCCACTGGTTTTAAATGGGATGCTTGTTACAAAGCTCCAGGAGACGTAAAATACGTTGTATGTAATGCCGATGAAGGTGATCCAGGTGCATATATGGATCGTTCAACAATTGAGGGAGATCCGCATTCCGTAATCGAAGCTATGACTATTTGTGGTAAAGCGATCGGGGCAAACAAAGGTTTTGTATACATTCGTGCAGAATACCCTCTTGCAATTGACCGCTTGAAAATTGCTATGGAACAAGCACAAGAAAATGGTCTTTTAGGCCAAAATATTCTTGGTTCAGGTTTTGACTTTGATATTGAAATACGTCTTGGTGCTGGTGCCTTCGTTTGTGGTGAAGAAACAGCTCTTTTACGTTCAATTGAAGGTCTTCGCGGTATGCCAACACCTAAGCCCCCTTTCCCAGCTCAATCAGGTTTATGGGGAAAACCAACCATTATCAATAATGTTGAAACATGGGCAAACATTCCTGTAATTATGACAAAGGGCGCCGACTGGTTTACTAAAATCGGTACAGAAGACTCTAAGGGAACGAAGGTATTTGCATTAACAGGAAAAATTCAAAACTCTGGTCTTGTTGAAGTACCGATGGGAACAACTTTACGTGAAATAATTTTCGAAATTGGTGGTGGAATCAAAGACGGAAAGAAATTTAAAGGTGTACAAACTGGTGGACCTTCAGGTGGTATCATTACAGAAGAACACTTAGATACACAAATTGACTTCGGTGCCCTTGTAAAACTTGGCTCTATGATGGGTTCCGGCGGTATGATTGTTATGGACGAAGATGACTGTGTTGTCGACGTTTCTAAGTTCTACATGGAATTCTGTGTTGATGAGTCTTGTGGTAAGTGTTCTCCTTGCCGTATCGGAACAAAACAAATGTACGGAATACTCGATAAAATTTCAAAAGGGCAAGGTGAGCTTGAAGATTTGACAAGACTTGAAGATATTGCACTTGCAATGAATAAGTCTTCTCTTTGTGCTTTGGGGCAAACAGCGCCTAACCCGACAATTTCAACACTTAAAAAGTTTCGACATGAGTACCTTGCTCACGTAACTGACAAAAAGTGTGAATCAGGAAAATGTAAAAATCTTACATCATTCTATATTAATGAAAAATGTATCGGTTGTACGGCTTGTGCAAGAAAATGTCCTGTTAATTGTATTACTGGCGAAAGAAAAGAACGCCATGTTATTGACCAAGCAAAGTGTATTAAATGTGGTGAGTGTGAACGCACTTGTAAGTTTAATGCAATTGAAAAAAGATAGTAGTAAGGAGATTTGATAATGATAAACCTTAAAATAAATGGCAAAGAAGTACAAGTACCAGAAGGTTCTTCAGTTCTAGATGCTGCAAAAAAGCTAAACGTTCAAATTCCTACCCTTTGTCATAACCCAGACTTACCAGCATGGGCATCATGCGGTATTTGCATTGTGCGAACTGCTGGAACAGCACGGATGATGAGAGCTTGTTGCACAAAAGTAACTGAGGGAATGGATTTGATAACACATGACCCAGAAATTGTACAAGCGAGAAGAACTGTTCTTGAGCTTATACTTTCAAATCATCCAGATGATTGTCTTAAGTGTGTTAGAAATGGGAAATGCGAATTGCAAGAGTTAGCCGCTGAATTTGGGCTTAGAGAAGTTAGATTTGATAAAATACTAAAAGATCAACCGATTGATGATTCTAATGATGCAATTGTGCTGGATAGAAATAAGTGTATTAACTGTGGACGATGTGTAGAAGCTTGTCAGCAATTGCAAAATGTATGGGCTCTTGAATACACTGGGCGCGGAAATAAAACAATGATTGGACCTGTATCAGGAGTTAATCTTGCAGACAGTCCGTGCATTCGTTGTGGACAGTGTGCAGTACATTGCCCAACTGGAGCAATTGCTTCAACACACTCAAATAAAAAAATCTGGGATAAACTAGGTGATGATAAATACACTTGTGTAGTTCAAATGGCGCCTTCTGTTCGTGTAGCCATAGGTGAAGAATTTGGTTTAGAGCCAGGAACTATTTCTACGAAGAAAATTTATACAGCATTGCGCCGAATTGGATTTAATTATGTATTTGATACAAACTATTCTGCGGACCTCACCATTATGGAAGAAGGAACTGAATTTGTTCATCGTCTAACTTCAGGTGGTGTTCTACCATTGTTTACAAGTTGTTGCCCTGGATGGGTAGATTATTGTGAAAAAAATTATCATGATATGATTCCGCATCTTTCTAGTGCAAAAAGTCCTCAACAGATGATGGGAGCAACAATTAAAACATATTGGGCAGAACAAGTGGGTGTAAAACCAGAAAATATCTTTAGTTTGTCGATAATGCCATGTACAGCAAAAAAATATGAAGCACACCGAGATGAGAACATGAAATCTTCAGGTGCTCCAGATGTTGATGAGGTTATTACAACACGAGAGTTTGCTCGTCTGATTCGCCAAGCAGGAATTGATTTTACTGATCTTGAAGATTCAGAACCAGATAATCCGCTCGGGCCATACTCAGGAGCTGGTACTATCTTTGGTGCAACAGGTGGTGTTATGGAAGCTGCTATTCGAACAGCATACAACCTAGTAACAAAAGAAGAACTAGCAGAACTTGACTATAAACCGGTTCGAGGCCTTGATGGTGTAAAGGGTGCTGATGTAAAAGTGGGAGATGTAACAGTGAAGGTTGCTGTAATTCATCAGTTAGGGAACGTTGATAAAGTTGTAAAACAAGTACGAAAAGAACTTGCAGAAGGAAAAGAACCTTCATATCACTTTATTGAAGTTATGGCATGTCGTGGCGGTTGTGTTGCAGGTGGTGGACAACCATATGGTGCAACAGATGAAGTGCGAAAAATGAGAGCTCAAGGCCTATATACTGATGATAAAAATGCAGAAATTCGTGTTTCTCATAAAAATCCTCTTATCTTAAAAGCTTATACGGATTTCTTTGGTGAGCCAAACAAAGGTAAGGCACATCATCTTCTACATACAACATACACAAAACGTGAGTTATATAAGTAAGATACCATAGAAGTTATAAAAAAGACGATGCACTGCATCGTCTTTTTTTCTATTGGAGGAGTTCATTTTCTACCTCCCTTTTTTTTGCTGCAATTTGTGAGTATATACAACCACAATATTCTTGGCGATATAAGTTAAACTCTTTTGATAACTCAAGACTTCTTTTAAAACCACTTCGTTTCTTAAAGTCTGCAAATAGAAAAAGAGGTGTTTTTTCATTAGACTGGTTTTTCAGATTTTCTTGCAGGTGATATCCAATTTTATTTATCGCTTGTGCATCTTTATGAGGACTAATGGAGAGTGCACTAGTAAAATAATCAAATCCGTGTTTTAAAGCATAATTAGCAGCTTTTTTTAATCTTAACTCGTAGCACATACAGCATCTTTGACCTCTTTCTTTCTCTGTTTTTAGACTAGGTTTCTTATCTGTATCTAAGGTTTTAAAAAAATCATTTGGGTCATAATGTTCTGAGTGTAATTGAATTTCTTCTTTTTCAGCTAAAAATTTTTTTAATTCGTCAAAGCGACGAGCATACTCTTCAAGTGGGTGGATATTTGGGTTATAGAAATATACAGTAATTGTAAACTCACTCATCAAGCGCTCTAAGACGGCTGTTGAGCAAGGAGCGCAGCACACATGCAGTAGAAGAGAAGGTTTTTTAGGCTGTTTTTGTATATCACGAACAATTTTTTGAAAAAGAATATCATAATTTTGGTTCATTTTTTCCTTTATTTTCTTTAGCTGAAAAAGTTATTGTATAGAGATTTTTATGAATTAGTTACCAATTATTTTTACTAACACTCTTTTTTTTCGGCCACCATCAAATTCACCATAGAAAATCTGCTCCCAGGGGCCAAGGTGCAGTTGTCCTTGTGTAATTGCTACAACAACTTCTCGACCCATAATTTGTCTTTTCATATGTGCATCTGCGTTTATTTCGCCTACATTGTGTTTATATTTAGAAACAGGTTCATGGGGGGCAAGGTTTTCAAGCCATATATCAAAGTCATGATGCAAACCGCCTTCATCATCATTTATAAAAACACTAGCTGTAATATGCATTGCATTTACAAGTACAAGCCCTTCTTGAACATCAGATTCAGTTACCAAGTTCTCGATTGTCGGAGTAATATTAATATACTCCCTCATATGTGTAGTCTCAAACCACAGTTCTTTTGTTAAACTTCGCATATTACAATTATACGACAGATTTTATATTTGGGCAAGATTTCTCTTGCTAAACAATGTAAAAACTAATTTAAATTAATCTAGTTTGTACAGAGAAGGAGAGTTGTTTCCAAGTCTAAAGCGGTAATTTACTGAACCATTATTAAAGGTGGAAATAGATTCATTCATAATGTTAATTTTGGTATTAATAGCTCCAATTGACGATAGAGCCCCTGCATCACTTGATGTAGGGTCAGCAAAATAAATATTTTCAATTCTGCCAGAGTTTCGCCCTACCATTTGTCTACTTTCACCGCTGTTTAGCGTTCCTGCATTATAGTTTGAAATTAATGAACCAGTGTTTTCGCCTACTAGAGAGCCACCCTCTTTTGCCTTTACTGCTTCATAAATAAAGCCTATGTTATAAGATGCAATAACAGTACCACTATTACTTCCTACAAGGCCTGCTATGTAACTTGTTCTAATGTCGCCCTCAGATCCACCAAGAGCTTCTACTTTTCCTGCATTAAAGGAACCTTGAATTGTCCCGAGGTTTTCTCCTGCTAATCCAGCAGCAGATCCAGGTTCAGTGCCTTTGGGGGGGTTTAAGGCAGTGTTTCGCACTATTCCAGTATTATAAGAATCTTCAATTGTGCTGTCTCTCCAGTTTGCTCCAGCAATACCCCCGATGGATTTATTGTCACCGATAACGAGTCCTTCATTTACAC
>CAYJGO010000036.1:0-10322 GCA_964369855.1 uncultured Treponemataceae bacterium
CACGTTTAGCACGTTCAGTTGGGGCTGTAATAATTGCAGACGAGGTTCAAACTGGTATCGGCCGAACAGGTTCCTTTTTAGCAATAGAAGATTTGGAAATTGATGCTGATATTGTAACGTTAGCAAAGGGTATTGCAGGTGGGCTACCAATGGGGGCGTGCCTATATAGAGGCTGTATAAAAGACACGTTCATTGCAGGTGATCACCAATCTACTTTTGGAGGAAATCCACTTGCTTGTGCGGCAGCCCTTACAGTACTAGAAGAAGTTAATACAAAAGACTTTTTATTACATGTTCAAAAAAGCGGTTCCTACATGAGAACGGAAATCGCAAAATGGAACTTTCAATGTATTAGAAATATTCGCGGTAAAGGCTTAATGATTGGAATTGATATCGAGCAAGATGCAAGTGAAATACAAAAAGAATGTTTAAAAAATGGACTTTGTATTTCGACTGCAGGAATGAATATAGTACGCTTTTTACCACCATTAGTGATAACTGATAATGAAATAGAAAAAGGCTTGAAAATATTCAAAACAGTACTTGAAAACGTTTAAAAATAGTGCCATAATACAGTTAAGCATTGTTGCAATTACTACAATAATACAGCACAAAGGAATTTATGAAACAAGCAACCTCTAACTTATTAAAACAGTTTTTTGTAAAATATTCAATAGGAAGTATTTTACTTTTATTAATTATTATTTTTTTTATAATAGAACCAAGTCTCGCTAGCTTCCGTAATATACGAAATATTTTTTCTGATGCAGCCCCTTTGTTAGTAATAAGTGCTGCAATGGCAATTTGTATGTATTCTGCATACATTAATTTATCTGCAGGAACCCTTGTGGCCTTATCTGGAATACTAGCAGGTATATTCGTTCAACGTGCTGATACAGCTAATAGAGTATTGTCATTTTTTCCACCGGTCCCAGCATTTATTGTCATCCCTGTAATTGTAATTTTATTCTATTTTTTAGGAATAATTTTTGGAGTCCTTTTAAACAAGATTAAAATACCGTCATGGATATTCACTCTTGCCTCATCTTCATTTTTCTTGGGGATAGGATACTTACTTGTTTCAAGTGCACATACAACAAATGAAATAACTGGTTTCACCAGTCAGTTTGTACAATTTGGTATTGGCTACGCTGGAGCAGGCCCAACATACTCTATACCTTTTACAGTTATTATTGCAATACTCGCAGTTGTTTCCGTTAGGCTAAATCTACGATACAACCATATAGAAATTTGTCCAAAAATAAAAAAGAGCGAAAAAGAAATTTCTCAAAAAAGTCTCATGCATATGTATGGAATTTCTACATCCTTGTTTGCCTTAGGGGGAATAATGCTAGCCTCTCGTAGTGGTACTGCATCACCCCAACTGGGATTTGGTATAACTACTGATGCCTTGGCAATTTGTTTTATTGGAGGGTTTTCTCTCTACGGATCTAAAGGTTCTTTCCGAGGTGTATTCTTAGGTTCATTATTATACAGTGCAATGGTATACTCCTCAACATATATGGGTATTAGTACATACGTATCATATATTCTACGTGCAATAATAATTATCACAGCAATTATTCTTGAAGACAAGATGAGGAGAAAAGATGAAATTCAAATTGAAGAAGAAATTCCTACTGGGGACAGCAACAGCAGCAACACAGATTGAGGGTGGTGATACAAATAATAGCTGGTTTGAATGGGCGAGCACCAGTGGACATATAGCAGATGGAACAAGCCCTATAAGAGCTGCAGACCATTACAATAGAGTAAAACCTGACACAACCCTAATGTCAAAAATGGGAATGCAGATTTATAGACTAGGTATTGAATGGAGCCGTATTGAACCAGAGCAAGGATGTTTTGATAAAAAGGCTATTGACCACTACCGAAGTGAAATAAAACAACTTTTAGAAAGAGGTATCAAACCACTAGTTACCTTGCACCACTTTACAAATCCTACATGGTTTGAAAACATGGGTGCTTTTACTCACCAAGATTCTCCTGAGATTTTTTTAGATTTTATTAGGTATACAGTTGAAAATTTATGCGACTTAGTTAGTGATTGGATTACCATTAACGAGCCAAATGTGTATGCGGTTAGTGGATATATATTCGGTATTTGGCCCCCAGGAATACGAGCACACATTTTCAAACTATCAAAAGTGTACACAAATCTCTGTGCCTGTCACATTGCTGCATACAAAGAAATACACCGCATTAGACAAGAAAATGGATTTAAGCCCGTTACAACGAAAGTGAGCTTTGCAAATCATATGCGTGTTTTTACCCCACACACTCACTGGAACCCATTACACATTTTGTCATCTATATTTATGAAACATTCATTTCAAGATGCCCTAACATGTGCTCTGATGACAGGAAAAGCTACGTGGCCAGTAAATAAACTTCCAAGAATGGTGTCAAATATACATATTGATCAAGGCCGCTACTATGATTTTATTGGTCTAAATTATTACACACGTGATGCAATTGTAACAGGAAAACAAGCCGTATTTGGAAACGCACCAATTAATGACCTTGGTTGGGAAATTTATCCACAAGGTATCATTGATTTAAGCAATGAGCTGTACAAAAAATATGTAGCCCCTATTTGGATAACTGAGAATGGAACATGTGATAATGATGACACTTTCAGGTGTAAATATATTTATGAACATCTAAAAGTGATTAGTGAATCAGATCTTCCAATTGAGCGATACTACCATTGGTCTTTTACTGATAATTTTGAATGGGCAGAAGGCGAAAGCAGCCGCTTTGGTATTGTGCACATCGACTATGAAACCC
Source organism: uncultured Treponemataceae bacterium (assembly GCA_964369855.1). Classification (GTDB taxonomy): domain Bacteria; phylum Spirochaetota; class Spirochaetia; order Treponematales; family Treponemataceae; genus CAYJFX01. The sequence goes on from CAYJGO010000036.1 coordinate 2,812, forward strand.
AAAAAAGAACAATAAAAAAGAGTGGTAAGTTTTACTCAGAAATAATAGCAGAACAAGGTGTAACAGATGCCATGTTCAAAAAATATGTACAAGATGAACAGTATAAAAATTAATTTTTAATTTCTTGTTGCTCTAGTAATATTTTTCTATTTAGGTGTTCGGCATCTTTTAGCATACTCATCGGGATTCCATAAGATTTTTCTAGTGCTTCTTTTATAAGAATTTCATCAGGACTACCAAAATCTATGTTTCTATTTGGATAAAATAATAAAACATTATCTGCATATTTTCTACTCAAATCAAGTTCATGCAAAGAAACATAAATAGGAACATTGTTTTTTCCGCTATGGTCTTTTAAATATTCTAAAGCCTTTTCTTTTTGATACCCTTCCATTGCAAAAAGAGGCTCATCCATAAAAAGAGAGCGTGAACCATATAGAACTGAAAACGCTAAAAGAGTTCTTTGCATCTCTCCTTTTGATAATGTATTCAACGGACGCATTAAAAAGTTTTCAAGCTCAAAGACTTTTTTTACATCACTGAGAAGACATTCGTGCTGCAAATGCTTTAGTCGCCCCGAAGTACATACCTGTTCTAAAACATTACCAGTTATATCAGTTGTTTCAAACTCCATATTTTGATATATAACCGATGCAAGCAAGTTTCTCTCTTCTTCCGATTTTGATCCAATATCTTCACCAAATAGGCTGATAGTTCCCTGTTGTGCTATGAGCCTACCAGATGCCAGCAACATAAAGGTAGATTTCCCACTTGCATTAGGCCCTATTAAACACACAAACCCACCTGGTAATGTTGCGGTAAAGTGTTGAAATATAGTTTTTGTTTCCTCACCTTTTTCTGTAGGATATGAAAATGCAATATTTTCAAACTGAATAAAACTATCTAAACTCATGAATAAACCTCTTGTTAATAATGTTTTGTAAAAAAATCTATTGAAATAAATGGAGAACGAATATCTTCAGAACTACCAGCACCAACTCTCAAGATAACTCCAACTGAATCTTTAATTCTTATCCCTGCAAATGCTGAGGTTTGCCACTCTAAGCCTTTAGAAAACAAGGCAAAACTATCATATGTATCCCAAACATTTCCAGTGGAACCTGAAAAGCCAACAAAGGGCTGTCCTCCAATTAAAGTTAGTTGTCCTGGAATCATAAACTGAACATCTAGTTTAAGTGCAGCTTTGTGTATGCCAAAAATATCACCAGAAGGAATTTGAGGAAAAAAAGTTCTATCATATGTCGTATATCCATATTTTGGAATAAGACTTGGAATTTTATATAATTCTTGTGTTATATTTGTTCCTATGAAACTATTAATAACTAAAGATATATTACTAGAAAGTGGTAACGCTGTTAAAAAATTGGTTTCTACAACATCAAAAGCAATTGGAGCTTTTTCATTACTAAGAGGTAATACACCCCAAATTTTTAAGTCATTGTAAAAACCACTTGTCGGAAAAGCCATATAATCTAATGTACTAAAAGCATACCGTAACAATGCATCAGCCGTATAATGTACATTTACATGCTCACCTGTATAGTACTTTCTTAAACTATCTTCATAAATTTGACTGGAATCATACCAATTCAATCCTATTGCGTTAAATAACTTATGCTCATTTGAAAAGAATATTCCAGTTCCAAACGAGAAGCCAGCCATGTTTACTTGAGAGCCAAACACTTCGTGTTTTTTCCAACCCGAGCTTACTACATCAACGGCGCTATTTGTTCCTAATTTGACATTTAAAAATACTTTTTCGTTTAATGGTTGCACATATAAAGCCTCAATTCCTGTAGTATTAATAACATTGCCTTTTATTGAAATTATAGCTCCATTAACACCCAAGCCTCGGAATTGTAACGCAGTCGAAAGATTTAAAACCGCACTTGTTGTATCATATAATGAGCCTTCAAAGTTACCCCCGATAGTTACCAATGTTTGCTTTTTATCCTTTTGAATAAAATCTAAGACAAGACTCCCTTTACCTTGTCTCATATCAACTCTTGCATTTACCATTACATAATGGCCTCTCTCGTATATTGATTGTAAAAAATTGCTAACAACTTTATCAGTTAACGCTTCATTTCTTATACTTTCAAATTTATTTAAAATAAAAGCTTTATCGGCCGCTACATTATTTACAAGTTCTATAGAATCAACGCTAAGATTTTTTAAGGATTTATAATTTTGAGAGCGCTTAAATGGAAGCATTAGTTCATTATCAATATAGGTAAAGGAATAACTATTTTCATCGGCACCTTTGTCTTCATATACTTGAGGATTGTAGCTCTCATTAAAATCTGGAAATATTTTTGTGCGCAAATCTATGAGGGATTGCCTATACTGCTCTACTTCTATTTTGCCTTTATTATATATGTCAACTGAGTGTGCATAATCAATTTGACCAAACTCATAAATATCTGGAGCTATAACCAAATCTGCTAACTCATACTCCTGATCAACTACAACCAACTGCTGGAGAGCTGTAACTTGATTTAGTACTTCGAGGGGGTTTGAATTAAAGTCATTGACATTGTACGATAACTGCTCAGTTAAATCTACCGCGATGATGATATCATAACCCATATCATGAGCAACTTGGACAGGCATATTGTTTCGAGTAAATCCATCCATGTAATAACGCCCATCTATTTCAAATGGTTCAAAAACAGCAGGAATACTCATACTTGCACGAATTGCCTCAGCAAGATCTCCTTGTTGTATAACAACCATTTCTCCTGTTAGTAAATCAACTGCTGTGGCACGAAATGGAGTTATCAAACTATCAAAGTGTATATAAGACGGTATTTTTATAGTAATTGACTTAAAAAACTCATACACACTCTGTCCTGTTAATAAGCCTCTCCCTAGTTTTAAAGATAAATCATCATCTAATTGCATACTCAAAATATTTGTTTCAATACTATGATCAGATAAGGCACTTTCAAATGAATTGGTAGTTGAATCTTGAAATAATGAAACCCAGTTTAAATCTAACATTGTATCTGCTATTTCTTGAGAAGAGTAGCCTGCGCTATACAAACCCCCAATTATTGCACCTGCACTTGTACCAATAACCATATCAATAGGTATACCAAGTTCTTCAATTAGTTCAATCACAGGAATATGGGCAAATCCACGAGAACCACCGCCAGCAAGAACTAAGGCTACAGTGGGCCGCTCAGCTTTTTCAAGATCACGAGGACGAATAGCTTCGTCATACGTTTGTGGAAAAATTAAAGTTGTAACAAAAGACAGATATAACGAAAGAATCAATAACTTTTTCATAATAATAGTATACGAAATAGTACAAAATTGAGCAAGTATGTTTCTTTTTAATAGGGCATATTAATAATGTTTAACCATAAAATCAAGTGCGATAAATGGTGCTAGTCCAGTGGCATAATTACCTACACCGCCTCTAAGCGATAATCCTATTGAACGAGTAATCCTTAATCCCACAAAGGCAGAAGATTGCCATTCAATGTTATTAATAGCAACAATTGAATTGTAATCATTAAACACAGTACCAACAGCAGCACCCGCTCCGAGAAAAAATTGTCCTCCCAAAACAGTTAATGACCCAAATGGCTGAAACTGAGTATCTACATTAAAAGCGATTTTATGTATTCCATATGTATACCGCTGCATTACATGAGGGAAAAAAGTTCTGTCATAGGTCGTAAAACCATACTTGGTAATTAATTCAAGCTTATCCGATAGAGTTTGTGAAAAATTTGTTCCAAAAAATCCATTTATTATAATACTAAAACGATTTGTACCTTGAATTGCAGCTGTACCTTGTAACGACAAAATCTCAAATGGCTCAACAGGAATTTCTCGGGTAAGAGGGATTCCTCCTAGTAGCATAACCTCTGCAAAAAAACCCTTAATTGGTAGCATCACACTATCTAGGTTATTAAAAGTATATCGAGAATAAATATCGGCTGAGTAGGCCAAGTCTAAGTCATCTGGATTAAATACACCACCTCCCAGGACTGTTGTTGTTCTAGAAGAATCAATCCAATGCACTCCCACTTCATTTAACAATTTATGCTTTTGAGAGAAGAAAACACCAAAGGCAAAAGCCAAATTACCTTGCCTAAAATAAGAATCATTCACTTCAGTTTGAATAAAGCCAGAATGCTCGATATCAAAAATTTGAAAAGCATTTATAGTAGACCTCAAAAACATCTTATCGCTCAACGGTTGCATATGAACTACTTCTATCCCAGATTTATTTAAGAACGTACCTTGAATTGATAATACCCCTCCAAACCCGAGAAAGTCATTTAATTGCACGGTAGTTTTGGTTGCTACTTCCCATGATGCACTTTTTGAAAGTGTTCCCTCAAAAGTTTGCATTGCTCCTATACGTATGGTTTCAATTTCTTTTTGATAGAATTCTACATCTAGTACGTTCTCATACCCATTAGATATTATTTGAGCTACAACCATTATATAATTACTTGTTTCATATATTTTTTTTAAGAAAATCTCCATTTCCTGTTCATTAATTTTTTTACCCCGAATTTTCTCAAATTCCTGTAAAATCATTTTTTCATCATAAGGATATACATTTATTAAATTTATATCATCGACAGTTAAAAAAGGTAAGTCTGAATAAGAAATATTCTTTCTATAAGAAGGTTCCACTTCGCTTTGCGATTTTTCTTCTTGAGCTGTATCCGTTAGGTTTGTGCCCTTAGAAAAAATCTTTTCGCGAAGGGCTAGTAACTCATCTCGAAATTGCTCTGCTTCAACTTTTCCTCGTTCATAGATTTCTTTTGAATAGGCATAATCAGCCGAACCAAAGTCTGTTAAATCAGGAAACAGTACCAAGTCGGCGTATTCGTATTCTTGGGAAGTTACAACAGCTTGTTGCAGTGCTAACACTTGATTTATAACTGTAAAAGGATCCGTATTTACACTATTCACACTTTCTGGAACTTTATCAGATATTTCAACCGCAATTACTATGTCATATCCTAAATCGCGAACAGCTCCTATTGGTAGGGTATTTCGAATAAATCCATCTAGATAATAGCGTCCATCAATTGGAAATGGCTCAAATGCTCCCGGAAGACTCATACTAGCTCTCATTGCCTCTGCTAAGTCTCCCTTATCTATAATAACTAAATCTCCTGTTACCAAATCAACAGCGGTGGCTCTGTAAGCAACTGGAAGGGAGTCAAAGTCAATTTCTGATGGTATCTTCACGGTTAAAGACTTAAACTTACTATAGACATACTGCCCAGTTAAAAGGCCTCCACCTATATTTAAGGAGTAATCCCCATCTAGTCGAACATTTAATAAATTTGTAGTTGTACTATGAGATTCTAATGAACTTGAAAGAACATGTGTAGTTTGATCTTGTAGAAGTTCTGTCCAATCAATAGACAATACTGTTTGTGCAAGCTCCTCACCAGAATAACCAGCACTATACAAACCTCCAACTATTGCACCAGAACTGGTGCCTAAAACAAGATCAATTGGAATCTCTAACTCTTCCATAAGTTCTATAATTGGAATATGAGCAAATCCTCTGGGGCCAGCACCAGAAAGAACTAAGGCCACACTTGGTCGATTAGGTGTTTCTACAAAACGGGCCTCTTCTAAACCACTATTTTCTTGTCCCCACAAATTAATTGCAAAAAAAACAATTAGCACTAGTATCCAATCTTTTCTTCTCATATATTAATTATATACCCCAAGTATATATTGTGCAAGTATTCATATAGTTCCATAGGTTTTTTTACAATATTATTTAACATGTTGCTTTTCAGAATTGGGTTTACCTGGACTCAGGTTACTAGTTGCAACAATAATCCAGTCATCCTTTGAATTAGGAAAGTGTCGTTGTCCTTGTTCAAACAAACGTTCTATTTCTGATATATTTTGTCTATTAAGTGTTCGTGTACCAGTAATCGTTTCTACATCCACTACTTGAAAAATATCAGCACCGCCTTCCCATAAATCCGCTTCCGTTGCTTCTTTAATATACGTTAACATTTCACTTTTTTTCCACTCTGTTTTAATTCCGTCTGTATATGCTATTGCATCAAGTAAGTCCCCATTTAATCGCTTTCGTAGCAGCAAAACATCATTCTTTGATAATCTCGTCTCCTTACCACTTATCCATAAATCTCTCCCTTGAGAGCTGGATTGCTTTGTATTAGACAGGGCAAGATTATCACCGTATTCGTTAACGGCACCACTTTCCACTGTTCTCATATGTAATACAACATACTCACCTTTTTTTACTTCAACAGACGGTAGAATTATATCTTTATTTTTGCCATCACCTGCACTGTGTAATATGACACCGGCCAGGTTTCCATCTTCGAGCATATAAAATTCAATAAACTCTGTTCGATCCCCTGCATACTCAGTACTAATCTCAGAAAAAATCATAGAAGGAACTCTAGAGTTATACCCATCAAAAGAAAGCGTAAATGATAGAGTGCTGTCATATTCATCTTTAACAAGTCCAGCTAAGATATAGCTCTCCCCTAATGTTGTATTATGAGAAAAATTAAGCTCATACATAAATGCGTCTTTTTCTATTACCTCTATTTCTTGTACACTAACATTTCCAACTAACGATACCCCATTTTCATTTTTTTCAGCCATCAGAATCTCGCTTAAATTATCACTTTGCCAAGAGTCATTTCCAACCACATAATATTCTAAAACGGGGAACTCTACTTTTCGTGAAAAAGAAATAAGTGCAGTCGAATTACTCGTAACAGTAAAGTGTTCCAGAGTTGTATATGCATAATCTCCGCTTAGCATCGTTACACCATTGGGTGAAATACTGCAGGAACCGCAAGAGACAATGATACTCACAAGTATCACCATTGCAACACTCATAAATATCGGTATACTATTACCTTTGTTTTCCATTTAATCTCTCCTTATACGCTTGTATATCTACACCTATATTATTGCGCTAGTTTATATATTTTTACAGAATAAAGAAAAAAAATATGACATTATTGTATTTTTTTTGTATAATTACTTATTATGAACTTTACAATTAAAACACTCACCCTATATAAACATCTCGTATTTTGCATGGAAAAAAACGAGAACATCAGTGAAACAGAACATTTATGGGTTTATAAAAATGGAGTTGCTAAGAATAACCTTAACCCAAACTTGAAAGATTTTTTATTAGAGAAAAAATTTCTTGGGTATGCAATACTTGGGAGTAATGAAGAAGAAACAGAACGTCACAACAAAATCGAAACGGGAAGATATGCATTTTTGCAAGGCCTTATGACTGAATCAACATCGGATAATACTCTTTTATTTTCACAAGCAGCAGAAGCTTTATTTTTAGAAAGTTTATGGCAAGAACAGAATTTTGAAAATGATGATGTTTTTATAAGAATACTCACAGAAGACTCAAAGAACGTTTTTCAGCTTTTCAGAAAAATAAAAGCATAAAAAAAAGGGCTGTCTAAATAGTTTGATAACTTTTT
>CAYJGO010000036.1:10332-15708 GCA_964369855.1 uncultured Treponemataceae bacterium
TTTTTAGGCAGCCCCTTTTTTTATTTATTTAAAATCGGCATTAACAAGAGTTTCTACCATGTAGCGAATTGAATTCCCATTTGATGTAGCTACTGTTTTTTCTACAACAAAAATAAAACTCTTTCCATCTGGTGATCTCATTATTTTTTCTATTTGATAACCAACAACACCTTTTCGCTTGATATCTGGATTTCCAATTACTTGTTTTCCAATAAGTTCGTTATGAGCATTATACTTTTCAACAGTAATAAAGAAAGATGACTGTGAACTAGCTGTTTTACCAGAGAACCAAGGTGTTAGTGAAATATGATATGTCGGAGAACTATCACTTGTATCAGCTTCAAAATCTTGAATAACAATTTTTTCTAATGGGTTTTTAGAATCGCTTTTTAAATAAAGAACATTTTCAATGCCAACCGTCTCAAGAGATAATCCATCTAAATACCGAGAGTTTGATTCAACTAAATTGTTATATTCTGCTTTTCCATTTTTACCTTGCGTCTTAGAACTGGGTTGTGTAATAAAAACCCCTGCATCTACAAAGTCATTTTCACTTATATCGACAGTAAAAATTTCTGCATAAGCTTGCCAAGTTTTATCAGTTGCTCCATATTGGCCGAAAACATATATTGTCCCGTCTTTAGAAAAGCCTTCGTCTACAAATGCCGCAGCATCGCCTGCAAAGCAAAAAAAGCTAATACTAATAAACAAAAAATAAAAAAATACGTGTTTTACCATAAAAATCCCCCCATTGAGAGTAAAAAAATATAATAACTCTATATAATATATCGGTTTTTTACTTAAAAGGCTTTACATAAATTTCCTAACAGAGTACTCTATAAGTATGACACTTTATACTCAAAATAAGTTTATTCTTTGGCTTTCCTCATTTAGTGCCTTGACTAGCCTTTGCCTAATTACAGCCACTGTTTACAGTCTTGTGAGTGCCCCTCCAATAACCCTGAGTGAAATACCGCATGAAAGCACAATAAGGCTTTTTACGATTTTATTAGAACAGAAATCGTTATACTCTATTCTGGCTCTCATAGTTTTTTCGTTGTATGTGCCTATCATCGGCTTTACATTATATTCAACATTTGAAAAAACCAAATCATCAGAAATTTTATTTTATGCTGCAATGCTATTTGGAATCTATGCAGAAACATTTCGACTCGGAATACCAATTTTTTCTCTCAATGCTAGCTATACCCTGTTTCTACGCACAATTGTCAGAACTGCTTTTTTTGGACAAGTCCAAGTACTATTGGCAATTTTATTTCAGGGAATCATTGCAACACGAGACTCATCACGTGAATCAGATAAATTTGTTGGTATTATTTCTGTTACTGCACTTATTTTCTCCGTGATAATACCAATAAATGTAACAAATATAAACTTAAGTTTTTCTGCCAATTATGGATTTGACCGTTTGTTTTCAAACATACGCATTTTATTTATAATAGTAACCCTCGGCACCATGCTATTATCGTCAACCAGTAAAAAATTTGTTGCATATAAAAAAGCTAGCATTTGGTTCTCTGTTCTTTGTTTTGCATATTTATTATTGATACATTGTACCACGTTACTTTTTTTAAGCTCTGGGTCACTGTTACTTATAGTTGGCACAATTATGTTTTTGCAACATTTACATACATATTATATGTGGAAATAAATTTGTGCAATAAAACCTAAGATAATAGGTATTATTAGATTGTCAAAATCTTTTATAGGCAAAACTTCAATTATTGTTCCTCCAGCCGCAATTACAAACGATAAAAAGATGTCTTTAGTAACGATGAATGTTGATAAAAGTATTGCCACAAAACAAGTAAAACTTCCTTCTATTGTTTTGCCTGCCGTGTATGGAATAAGGTGCTTCCCAAAAATTTTTCCGGCTAAACTTGCAAGGCCATCTCCAAATGCTAAAGCATAAATAGCAAGGGATGAAATATCATTATCAAAAAGTATGACAGAAAGCAAAACACCCAGTGCAAGAGTTACTGGTCCTAAGACAAAGTGATTTTCATCACGCTTTCGAGCGGCAACTTCTGTTAATGATGAAACGAGAGCAATATGTACACCTTTTGTTCGTAGTAGCTCAGCAATACAATACAACACCAAAACAGATGCCAACGAAATTACAACAAAAGGTTTACTAACTAATGTCAGGGGAGGAACAAAGCACGCACTAAGATGAATTGATTTTCGAACCAGTTCTTTTCGTAAATAATTAACTTCTTTTTGCCTTATAATTCCCGATCTGCCGGTTTTATGTTGATGCTCCATTTTACCCCTAATTCAAAGAAGATTGTGTTAATCCAATTTCACCAAATAAGGTTCTTGGTATTGGAGCATAAATTGCAGGATCAAATTCACTAATCGGGTATAATAAATATTTTATGTTTTGTTCTGCAAGGTTACTGCCTTCTAATCGTATCATAGTTTCTTGATTTCGTGTCAAAGCATCCCATGCACGAAGAGACTCTGAAAAATGTGCGAGAGCTTCAGACTGCAAAGCCGTGTTACCTGTTTTATCTGCCAAGCGAGCCAAAGTAACCCCAAGATTATTCGTTGTTTTTAAATACAAATCAACAATTTCTGCATGGTCAACTCTAACCTGTGGAAACAAAATTCCATAACGCTGCCTATCGGCATTGAGTCTATCTAAAAGCCTCTCATAATGTGATGCAGCGGCAGAGTCATCATCTCGAATTGACAAGACATTGCCAAGTGCAAGTAATAAGTTTCTATCTGAAGGATCCTCATCGGCTGTCTTAATAAACGAATTCAATGCTTCGGTATAATTTTCTGAATCGTATTGAATAAATCCTATTTTATATCGAATAGAAGGAGTATCATTAAAATTTTCTAGAGAGTGTAAATAATTTTCTAATGCTACTGCTAGATCCCCTGAAATAAAATAATCTATATCTGCCATATTGCTATACAGCTTACCAACATCTGAGTTTCCTAAAATACCTGACATTCGTTGTGAGTCTTCAAATAAACGTATTCCATTTCCAAAAACTTCTTCGGCGAGCAAGTATTCTTCTTGAAATGCATATATTTCACCTAACAGACGGTGTGCATTTACATACTTTAAGGTTCTTTCATGAGTCTTTCGAGGTGCTAATTCAAAGGTATTCATCGCATTAGTTAATGCAGTGATAGCTTGAGAATAATTATCAGTATGTACAAAATATTGAGCCAAGTTATAATGCCCTTCTGGTATACTTGGATCAGCTTCTATAGCTAAATCTAAAATACCGCGCAAGTTTTCAATACTTCCTCTTAAAAACTCATCGGCAGGAGATAAGTATCCATATCTCTTTTCTAATAGATAACCACCAAGCTCTACTAAATCTTGTACTTCTAAATTAACTTCTTTTTCTGCTAAAAAATATGTTTGTAATGGTAATACTTCTCTCAAATTATCAGTTCTCATAAAATAGCGCATCATTCGAGAAAGGTATAAATCATCAGCCCCGTACAAATCAATAAGGGTTGCATACTGAAGACGTGCAAGCTCAAATCTATCAGCCTTTTCTAAGCCCTCTGGCAATGATGTAGCCCAATCTAAATATATATCCCCTAAGAGAAGCATTGCATCCTCATCGTTTATATAATTATCCAGAATGTAACGATTTGTTATTTCTTCGGCTCTTTCATAATTAGCTAAATATTCCAATTCCATTCGGGCGTATTCCATTGCCCCTTCTTTGTCATAATCAAAGCGAAGAACAAGCTGATTATACATATTTCGTGCTCGCTCAAATTGATTTTTGTCACGATAGGCACGAGCATACTCAAAGAACCACCGCTTTTTTACTTGGTAAGACATGGCCTCATTGAATTTTATTTCAGACTGTTCATACAAATCATTTTCGATAAGTGTATACCCATCATTATACAATATTTCTGCCATTATTGGTCGGTAAACAAAAGTTGATCCTAAGTAAAATAAAATAAACAGAAAAGCCCCAAGCACAATTGCTGCAATGCTTCCAGGAATTATTCTGTTCTTTAATTGATATTCTAATGACAGCTTATATGCTTCATATTGTTCTACAGTGCGTCGCTCATAATTTAGAGGCACACTTATAGTAATATTAAGCATTTTCTCAAGATGGGTTGCTAGTTTTCGTGCCGATACTTTTTTTACAACTTTAAAGAGCACTTCCATGATTGCAATATCTGTAAACTCATCGTTAATTACAACCTTATCTACTGCAAGACGAAGATTTAACGGATATGATTGTAAATTCGTTTTAAACAATTCATATTCGGTATCTGTTAAATGAGTCCTTTCTGAATCAGCATCTGTCTCTTTTTTTCTCAGTAAACCAAGAGGGGCCGAGCGAGAATCGGATGCTTCTGCATCAGAAAAACCAGGTATTTCAAAAGCACTATCACCAAAGTCTTCTGAGAAGGATGCATCATCAACTCCCAAGTCACTCATTGCATCTGAAAAATCACTATTTAAATCAAGGGCAAAATCGCCATCTCCAACACTTGCACTTGAAAAGTCATCATCTAAATTAAAGCTTTGTTCTGTACTAGAAAAATCGTCACCAATATCAAATGGATTATCTATAGAGTCAACACTATCTTCATTCGGCAAGGTGTCAAACGAATCTGTAGGAGCACTCTCTTGGGCAACGCCAATTGGTGGAGTAGAATCAAAACTAGAATCTAAATCTAATGGATTATCAAGTCCGCCAGTATCAAGATCACCTAAGCCATCTAAATCATCAAAACCTTGTAAGCTCTCTGTGCTCCCTAAATCCATCTCTGGAGAACTGAAGTCTAAAGGATCTGTTTCTGGAAAATCAAGACCTTGTAAATCATCAATCATTTCCATATTGTCTGATGAAGATACGCTTTCAATAGGGTCAATTAAAGAATCTAAATTGGGAATTTCATCTATGGAAGTACTTTCTTGATCTTCATTTTGACTAGGCAAAAGATTACCTAATAATGCAGCTGTTTCAGGATCTAGCTCTTCTTCTATAGGTTCACTCGGGGTTGTATTTGCTTGGGCACCAGCTGTCATTGAGGCTATAATGTCATCGGCACTCATTGCTCCTTCAGAGCTTTCATCACTACCCTCAGATTCACCATCTAATTCATAATCAGCTTCTGGTTCAGGTAAACCAAATTCAAAATCATATGAATCATCTTCGAGAGGAACATTTGGTGGTATTTGAACTTCAGGTAGAGTACTCCCTTTTTGTTGGCGAATTTGTAATTCATCGCCCACTTGAGAAATATCTTGACTAAAGTTTTTAAGATTCTCTAAACTTGGCATTCCTTGTTAATTTTACCCCACAATCCACTTTATAACAAGCAGTAATTAGTACAAAATACAAAAATTTT
>CAYJGO010000037.1:0-15654 GCA_964369855.1 uncultured Treponemataceae bacterium
TACGAGAAGCAAATATCGAGCCTGCCCAAGCTTTGTTAATGAGTGAAAAGCTTCCAAAGACATGGCGAATGATGCATACAGAGCATGATACACCTGCATCATTAACTGAGCAAGCATTTATAATTATGGAAAGGTTTTTGACTATTTTAGCCGATAGTAAAACAATGGAATAGTAGTGGATAGTCAAATTATCAAATAATTGACAGTATAATTAAAATCTGCTATCATTTAATCATATATATTCGGGCAATGGCGCAGTTGGTTAGCGTACAAGTCTGGGGGACTTGGGGTCCCCGGTTCAAATCCGGGTTGCCCGATTTTAATAACAAAAAAAGAATAGTTTAATAGTGATATAGTTTTACAAAAAACTGTAACTTATTGTAATTTCATATGTTTAAACAGTACATAAACGGAGGATTTATATTATGTCTGAATTTGGTTACAAAAACCCACCAGTTAAAATGATTGTTTATATTTATTTAGCAATTTTATTTCCCTTGTTTTTTTCATTATTTCAGTTAATCTATTATGGTGTATATACGTGGGGTAATGCCGCCGAAATACTTTCCTCTCCTATTCTATTGCCGTATCAAGTTTTAGTATATCTGTTGCCAATAATAATTATAAATATTGTAAAAAGAAAATTTCGCCAATATGATGGAACTGAACATTCAATGCGAAAAGTCAATACTGTTGCAGTTATATATATGCAAATTATTTTAGGGCTTCCTATTATACTCAATTTTATTACTGGTCTCATTATGGTAAAAGTTAATGCATTGCTTGGAGTTGCTATAGATCCAATGGCTATGATATTAAACAACTTAGGTTTAATGTTTACATTTGGTACCTTCTTTTCAGTTCAAGCATTAACTGTATATCAATATTGGCTAGTTTGGATGCCATTTGAAAAAAAATACTTAATGGTTCAGCAAAAATTCCGAATTATGATTATATCATTCTTTTCATTGACAGGATTATTTTTAACTTGTTTTGCCATTCCTCTCATTATAACAGAAGAAAGGTTTACCATGGCAATTTATATGCAGCTTGTATTACCACTTGCAGTTACCAGTGTTGTAGCAAGTCTTTTTACCATGACTACATTTGCAAGTAGTACCTCTAAAATATTGGACAGAATTATTAAAGCACTCGGCCTTCTTGCAGAAAAAAAATATACACTTTCAACGTTGCCCGTTGAATCTAGAGATGAGTATGGACTTCTAGTGAACAGTCTTAATACATTTTATGTAGAAACAAGTACATTATTGAAGCGTTTAGATTCTACTATTGCAACTACTGAAGTCTCTACAAATAAAATGAGTGAAGAAATGGGTACTGCTGTTGAAAGTGCTAGCTCAGTAACGGAAAGTATTTTTAAAGTAGTAGAATTATCAGATGATCAAGCAAAAAGGCTTGCGGTTGTTACTGAAATGATTGGTAAAATTAAGGTAGCCTTACAAAAATTAGATGAAAGCATTTTATCACAGTCAACAAGTGTAACACAATCTTCAGCTGCTATAGAAGAAATGATTGCAAATATTTCTTCTGTTACTGGTGCTTTACAACGAAATACAGATTCTGTTTCTACACTTGCAAAGTCTTCCGAAACGGGACTTGAGCAAGTACAAGAAACAGTAAGCATATCAGAAAAAATGCTTACTGACTCTGAAGGTCTTATTGAAGCAAGTGCTGTTATTCAAAGTATAGCAGATCAAACAAACTTACTTGCTATGAATGCAGCGATTGAGGCGGCACACGCTGGAGATGCAGGGAAAGGATTTGCCGTAGTTGCAGATGAGATTAGAAAACTAGCTGATGATTCAAATGTGCAAGGGCGAGCAATATCGACTCGTCTAACTGTATTAAAACAATCAATTATGGAGATTTCTGAAAAAATTCAACATGTAGAAAAACACTTTGATGAAATCTTCCAGCAGGCAGAAAGTGTTAAGAACCAAGAATCAATGGTTATGGGTGCAATGCATGAGCAAACAGCAGGAAGCAGTCAAATACTTGAAGCAATACAGCAAATACGAAATATCACTGATGTGGTTCAAAGTGAAGCAGAAAGTATATTGTCTGATAGTACAACAATAGTAGAAAAGATTGATGAATTAACAGAAAAGAGGGCTGATATTAATAATGCTGTTAATGATATGGATACTAATACTGCTGCTATCCGTAATGTGATTACAATTGCAAAAGATTTGGCGGCTGCAAACCGCTCTGAGATGGATAAACTTACGAAGCAGATTGATGAGTTTACCTTTTTAGATGATAATAAAAACTAAAAATACCTTCATATACTTGAGTATTTTTTAAAATAATGATACACTACGTACAGTGTTAATAAAAAAGATTAATACAAAGTATTAGTTTTTTTAGGAGTTAAATATGGTTTTTCCATTAATGGAACTTGTAGAGTTTCGAGATAATGTATATGAAATAACATGTGCTGCCAGTAGAAGAGTTTATCAGCTTTCTATGGTCAAAGATAGTCTTATAGAAGAAAATAATGGTAAGGTTGTATCTTTGGCAGCGAGGCAGCTTTTTACAAAACAAGTAGAATACAGAGTAGAACACTAGGATTGTAAGCTAGGTATCGGAATGGGCATAAAAAGGATAACGTAATGTATCGTGTAGTTGTTATTTGTGCCCCAACCGCTAGTGGGAAAACGGATTTAGCTCACAGACTGTTTTCTTCAGCTTCAACATCAGCTTTGGCGGGTAAGGCTGAAATTATTAGTGCAGATTCTATGCAAGTCTATAAGTATATGGATATAGGAACTGCAAAACCTGAAAAAAATCTTACACAAGCATTACCTCATCATTTAATTGATATTTACGAGCCAAATGAACAGTTCGGTACTGGAGAATTTGTCAGGCACGCTACAAAGGCCGTCGTAGATATTAGTGCCCGGGGAAAAGTTCCAGTCATACTAGGGGGCACTGCTTTTTATATTAAAAACTTTGTCTACGGATTGCCAACAACTCCCCAGTGTGATGATGAAATTAGAAACAATATAGAAGTGCGTATGAAAACTGAGGGAGCACGAAAACTTTATGATGAACTCAAACTTCTAGATCAAGTTAGTGCAGATAGAATCCATCCAAATGACGAATATAGAATTAAAAGAGCCTTGGAAGTTTGTATTTCTACTGGTAAGCCATTGAGTAGTTTTATTCGCAAACAAAAAAAAGTTGATGGATATGATTTTCTGCTAATAAGCTTACATAGGACAAGAGAAGAATTGTATGACCGAGTTGAAAAAAGAGTTTCAATAATGTTTGAAAATGGGCTTGAAAATGAGATACAAAAACTAACGTCAATGGGATATACAAGTGAAGACCCAGGAATGCAGGCAATCGGTTATCGTGAGTTTTTTGTGGAAAAAGAAAGAGAAAAGGTAAAACAGTTGATCATAAAAAACTCTAAAGAATATGTAAAGCGGCAGCAAACATTTTTTAAGTCTTTTAGCGATGCACATGTTATTTCGTGTGATAATTTTTCCGCTATAGAGCAAAAAATAGTTAATTTTATAGCATAAGCTAATAATTGAGTACTTGACCAATTTAAGAAAATACGTCATAATATAATACGGTTTATTTATTAGAGGAATGATTAAGTGTTGAAAATATTTAGTCATTTGCAGTTTGCAAAACATCGATTTTGCCATCGTAAAGTCGAGAACTCAATAACGCGCCGCCAGCAGATTTATGTGTTGGTTGTGATATTTTTTATAGGAGTCATATCGTGCCTTGTGGAAAAAAGCGAAAGCGCAAAAAAATAGCTACGCATAAGCGAAAGAAAAAGCTTAGAAAAAATCGTCATAAGAATAAGTAGTTAGCTATTCAATAGTTAATATCACTTAGATGACCGTAACGTGTGTTGTAATTACTTTCTCAGTACAGTATTATAGCATGATGTATAAAGAGGGCTTACTGCCAAAGTTTTATTGGCAGTAGTCTTTTTTTTTAGGAGTTTGTTACGCTATTAGATCACGACTTTAGTCCTAATGATTTAAAAAAAATCCCCATAAAAGAGCTTCCAGTTTTAGCCGAAGAAATTCGCCATAGAATTGTTAATGTTGTAACAGAAAATGGAGGACATTTATCTAGTAATTTAGGTATCGTTGATATAACAATAGCCTTACATTACGTATTTTCGAGTCCCACAGATGCATTTGTTTGGGATGTAAGTCACCAAGCATATACACATAAAATTCTCACACATAGAAATCCTGCGTTTTCAACATTACGTAAAAAAGATGGCTTATCTGGATTTACAAAGCATGAAGAAAGTGAGCATGATTTTTTTGATGCTGGGCATGCATCTACAGCAATTTCATCTGCTTTAGGCTTACTCACTGGACGACAAATAACTGGTGAAAAGGGTAAGGTCATCGCTATAGTAGGAGATGGTGCTCTATCCGGAGGTATGTCATTTGAAGCATTATCTCATGCTGGGCAAATTTCTAAAGATTTAATTGTAGTTCTAAATGATAATCAACTTTCTATAAACGGTAATACTGGGGCACTTTCACGATATTTAAGTAGACTCACTGCAACCACACAGTATCAAGCTTTTCGGTATAATTTTGATCGTATTGTCGATAAAATACCCCTTATTGGCAAGCCATTCACAAGATTTGTATTTAGAATGAAACGGGCTATAAAAGGCCTTGTGTTTACAAATAATATATTTTCTGATCTTGGATTTGAATATGTTGGTCCGTTAAATGGTCATAATATTAAGGAAATGATAAATGTTTTTGCAAAGGTAAAGACTTTTACGCGCCCAGTTGTTGTCCACATCATTACTAAAAAGGGTAAAGGGTATGCTCCAGCAGAAAAGGATCCCGTGTCTTTTCACGGGGTAAGCCCCAAAACAACTTCTGCAGCTATGAACGAACAACCGACATTTACAGAAGTATTTGGAAAAAAAATACTTGAGCTGGCAAATAATGATGCTACAATTGTAGCCATTACTGCTGCCATGACAGATGGTACAGGACTAACTGAGTTTGCTAAAAAATATCCTAATAGATTTTTTGATGTTGGCATAGCAGAGGAGCATGCTGTAACTTTTGCAGGAGGGTTAGCTCGGGCACATATTAAACCAATTGTTGCAATATATTCTACTTTTATTCAAAGAAGTGTTGATCAGTTAATACATGATATTGCGTTACAGAATACAAGTGCAGTTTTCGTTTTAGATAGAGCTGGTGCTGTTCCTGCTGATGGCGAAACTCATCAGGGAATATTTGATATCGCTTTATTGCGCCCAGTACCCAATGTATCACTTTTATCCCCTGCTTCACAAATCGAGCTTGAAAACTGTCTTGAATGGGCTGTAAAGCAACGTTTTCCTGTAATTATTCGATACCCCAAAAACAATTGTCCAAAAGAGATACCTTCCTTTTCCCTTCCAATAAAAGAAGGGAGGGGCATCTTAACTTCCCAAAGTAATAAAAAGGCTGATATATTATTTGTGTGCACAGGTGGAATAATTGAAGAAGTATTCAATGCTGTAGACATACTGGGAAAGCAAGGCAAAATAGCAGATGTATATAATCTTCGCTTTCTAAAACCCCTCGATAAAAAACATTTTTTAGAAGTGGCAAAAAAATATAAAAAAGTTTTATTTGTTGAGGATGGCATTAGGATAGGTGGAATTGGAACATACTTGGAATCCTTATTAGATAGAAATTTTGGAAATAAGATTTTAACTGGTGTGAGTGGGTTCCCAGATAGATATATTTCTCAAGGAACAAGAGAGCAGATACTTCAAGATGCACATTTATCAGGAAAACTTTTAGCCAAAAAAGCTTTACGAATGTGGGAGTGATGTATGCTGGAAAAAGCGCCTCCCATACCCCTCCGTGAAGGATTTTTAGAAACTTCATTGCCATCATTTGTTATGTCCATAATTAACTGTACGCCTGACTCCTTTTATGAAAAAAGTCGATTTTTACCAAAGTACAATAACTTGCAAAAAACAGTTGAGTTTATATTACAAGAATTTGAAAATGGGGCTGATATTGTTGATATAGGAGGCGAATCAACTCGACCAGGTTCTGAGTACATTGGAGCAAATGAAGAATTAGATAGAGTTATTCCATTAATTCAAGAAGTTAGAAAGCATACAAGAAAAGCACTATCTATTGATACTAGAAAGGCAATTGTTTTGGAAGAGGCCATAAAAGCGGGGGCTGATATTTTAAATGATATATCTGCTTTAGAGGATGATGTTAATATTGTTGCAGTTGCTGCAGAGGCAAAAATTCCAATAATTTTAATGCATAAGCGTGATACCCCCCTTACAATGCAAGAAAATACAGTGTATAATAATATTGTGGTCGAAATAGCCGATTATTTAAGTAGTAGAGTAACGTTTGCTACAACTCATGGTATAGAAGCTTCCAAGATTATACTGGATTCTGGCATAGGTTTTGGTAAAAAGGCAAATGATAATTGTTCGTTGATTACATCTTCAACATACATTAAAGAACATGTAGCAAATGTAAGCGGCGTAGAAACATATGGTGTTCTAGTAGGATTATCAAGGAAGTCCTTTATTGGTGATATAACAAGTAAGCCTGTTGAGCATAGACTTGCAGGAACACTAGCAGCAAATATTGTTGCAGTACAACATGGGGCGAGAATAGTTCGCGTTCATGATGTAGTACAAACAGTTGATGCTCTGAAAATATTGCAACATTGTTGATTTATTTGAGGTAAAGAGGAATGACAGGGTTTGATAGAATAGTTGACATATATAGTTATATTAGTCCTGTATTGGATATAGGGATTCTCACTTTTTTTCTTTATAAAGCATATGGGGTAGCCGTAAAAACACACGGCCTTCAAATCCTCAAATTTTTACTTGCGATTTTTTCTGTTTATGGCATCTCACTGTTTTTAAATTTAACAACACTTTTATCACTATTAAATCTTTTAGGTCCAAGTTTGATTATTGGTTTTGCTATTGTATTTCAACCAGAGCTTAGAAAAATGATTTTGCGCTTGTTGCAAACAGATTGGTTCAAGTTTGGAAATAGAACAAAGCACAGTTACATTGATTCTGTCTTAATTGCTGCTGATACATTAACAAAACAAAAGCGTGGAATGCTTGCTGTCTTTTCCCGCAAAACTTCTTTATCAGCAATAATTGATACTGGAACAAGATTAAATGCAGATTTATCATCAAACCTCTTGGTTTCTATTTTTGGATATGATACACCACTTCATGATGGGGCAGTAATTATTCAAGCCGAAAAGGTAGTTGCAGCTGGGTGCTTTTTGCCATTGTCTGAACAATATAACATTAAAAAAACGTTTGGGACGCGCCATAGAGCTGCAATTGGGCTTGCAGAGGAAACAGATGCAATTGTACTCATTGTATCAGAAGAAACAGGAGCTATTAGTCTTGCTTATGAATCACACTTATATTACGATTTAACTGAAACACAACTAATTAAGACCCTTGAAACGCTACTTGAAATTGTTGCAACAAAAGGTTCAAAAGAGGGTGCCTTATGACATTTAATGACTTTAAAGAGCGAGTGTTTAGTAATTGGCAGGCGAAAGTATTGTCTTTTGGATTGGCAATACTTTTATACGCGGTGTTCCAAATAATTTCTTTAGACACAAAGTCACTATCAATACCCTTAGAAATTCGACATGGTGGAAATTATGTTTTATCACAAAATGCCCCAGAATTTGTTCGAGTTGATATTCGTGGAGCTCCAGCAGAAATAGCAACTGTTTTACAAGAGAATATTATCGCCTTCATAGATACATCAAAAGTTTCCAAAGAGGGGTTAAATACAATACCTGTAGGACTTGATTTAGATCCAACGCTGTTGCTTTTGGATCCACTTGATGTAAGCGTATATCCAGATACAGTCCGTTTAGAATTTGAAGAAAGCTCTTTTACATGGGTTCCGATTGAGCCAAATTTTATTGGAAGCCCAGAAGATGGTTATATAGTGAGTGCTTGGAGTACATCTCCAACAGATGTTAAAATTACAGGGGCTAAATCTATAATCGATTCTACCGATATAGCCTACGCTAAGGATGTAGAATTAAATGGACGAGCTCAGTCATTTAGTTTGGTAACCGAAGTTGAAACACTTAGTAAAGAAGTTCGCTTATTATCGGATCAGACGGTATCCGTTTTTATTGAAATCACTCCCGAAATCATCGAGGTAACATATGAAAATTTTACACCTTTAACAGAAACATTAAACCCAATTTTTTCAATAGCAGATCCTGAAGTGCTAATTACATTTACAATTTCAGGACAAAAAAATCAGTTAAGCTCCTTTACGCCTGAAGCTAATATAGTAGAAATAGATTTGAGTGAAATAGAAAGTGTTGGTGAGTATACGGTTCCAGTTATTACAAATATACCTTTTAATTATACGCTTGGTGAAATAAGCGCAACGGAACTAACAATTACAATAATAGAAGCTTCGAGTGAAGAAGAAAATATTGAAGAAGTGATAGCTGAGGAAAGCCTATGATTTTAGGGTGTGGAGTTGATATTGTTAAAGTAAAACGGTTTTCAAAACTTGCGAAAAATGATAAGTTTATAAAGAGGTTTTTTCATCATGCAGAAGTGGAGAGTATTAAAAAAGATGATATATATTTTGCAGAAAGTTTAGCCGCTCGCTTTGCTGCAAAAGAAGCACTAGGAAAAGCCATGGGAACAGGTCTAGGCTGTTTAACATTAAGTAATATTTGTATCGAAAAGCAAGCTAATGGAAGACCTGTATTGCGCGTATATGATGACGTAAAAGAAATGTTAGAAACGATAGGGGTTAATTCAATCCATGTATCGCTATCGCACGAACAAGATTATGCAGTAGCACAAGTAATTTTAGAAAGGAATAAGAACAATGAATAGGTATAAAAAAACGGAAGAGCCAAAAAATTTAGCAATTTCATTTTATTCTAAGAAAAAAACAATGTGTCCTTTTTGTAAAAAGGAGTTTGCACGAGAAGAAATTCTTTCAGGTGGCGGGCGAATGATTGCTGGTGTTTTAACCGATGAACTCCGCAGGAATTTTGAACCATCGGCAAAGTATGGCCCTATTTACCCCATGATTTACTCAATTGCAGCTTGCCCCACTTGTCATGCTGCTTTGATTTGGAATGATTTTGAGAATTTCAAAGATACTGATTTAATTAATGATATTATTGATGCAGAGTCAGAACGAAAAGCAATTGTAGAAAAAATATTCCCATTTTATGACTTAAAACGCCCGCGAACGTTATATGACGGAGCAGCTATATACTACCTAGCATTATTGTGCTATGAAAAATTGCCTCATGCATATTCACCTTGTATAAAAAAAGCCTTAATAACATTGCGTTTGGCATGGCTTTCAGGAGATTTACATGCTCTCGTACCAAACAGAGGGTTTGATTTTATCCAACAAAAATTTTATCATAAGTCGATGTTTTTATATCAAGAGTCACTTGAAAATGAACAAAAGAGAGTAGAAGACATTACGGCAATTGGTTTTTTTGGTCCTGACATTGACAAGAATTATGGGTACGATGGTGTAATTTATCTTTCTGGATTACTTGAATATAAGTATGGTCAAACTAAGAATATGAATGAGCGATTAAAGAAGTTAGATGATTTTAAAAGGGCCATTGCTCGAGTGTTTGGTCTAGGAAAATCATCAAAAAATAAGCCCGGGCCACTTTTGGAGCATTCAAGAAACTTATATGATAAGTTAACTGAAGAATTGAAAGATGCGAATATGCTCACTGACGATGACGAATAATGCGTAATATAGTACTTACAATTTCGTATGATGGAACAAATTTTAGTGGATGGCAGCGTCAAACAGGTGATAGGACAGTACAAGAAGAAATAGAAAAAGCCTTAGCTATTATTCACAAGCAAGAAATCACACTGCATGGTTCTGGGCGCACTGACTCAGGTGTTCATGCCATTGGACAAATAGCACATTTTAATTCACCTATTGATACTATTCCTCTGGATAGGTATCCTTCTGCAATAAATGCCTCTTTACCATTTGATATCAGGGTTCATAGTGCACAAGAAAAGGATAACAACTTTCATTCTCGGTTTAGTGCGGTGAATAGAACGTATCGGTATTTTTTTCATATTGAAGATTCTCCACCGTATGCCCATGAATCATCGTATGTATGGTGGGTTCGCTATAAGCCTAATATAGTCAATTTAAATAAAATGGCACAGCATTTACAGGGTGAGATTGATTGTGCATCTTTTACTGCTGCAGGTGATAAAAGTAAATCCACTATTCGTTATATTGAAAAAGCACATTTTTTCATTGAAAATAATGTATTAGTCTTTGAAATTTGTGCAAATGCGTTTTTGTGGAAAATGGTTAGAACAATTGTTGGAACACTTATTGACTTAGATAGTAAAGGTTTAGGCCCTGTAGATTTTGCATCTATCATTGAAAGCAAAAACAGGAAGGCTGCAAGTGCAACCGCACCATCAAGAGGTTTGTTTTTGTGGTGCATTGATTTTGATGGCGAAAGAAAATATCCTTAAGAAATTTCTATAGGCGAAGCTTTGAAATCAATTTAATAAATTCTTTAGTATCTTTTTTTGCTGTTTTTATAAACTGGTTATCATTAACAGTTCCAAGCACGGCGTCTTGTTCACTTTTGTTTCGATATGTACAAGAGCGAAAGGTATTTGTATAATCTTTGTTCTTAGTAACAAAAACTTGTTTCTCAATATATTTTCTAATTTCAATAGCTTCACTAATTAGTGAATTCCACATATCTTTTCCGATGCTGCTCGTTGCATATAGTACCTTTAATACATGTAATCCTGTTAGGGCGTTATCTAAAGTATACTGGGCCCAAAGTTTTTTATATTCACCATGGACTTGTTTCCATGTAATAAATTTACCTTTTGTTATTGTCTGTCTGAGATGGTTAAGTTTACTTGTTGGTATTAGCTGTCCCCCAATATTATCCCATTGTAAAAATGCATCATTTGTTTTTGTTTTTAAAAAAGATAGTATGTTTGTATTGCAACTATCAAGGTATTCAGCGATGCTTGTAATGGCATAAAACAAAAGCATATTGCGATAAGCAGTATATGCTTGAGAGACTTTTATAATATGTACTTCTTCATGGGTTCTTTCCATGTTTTCACCTACAACCTGAATAGAGTTTATTACTTCTGGTTTGGTTAATAAGTACTGTTTTCCTCGCTGAATAAAATCATCGGTGTTTGTAGGAAGTGTTTCTCCTAGAAATTTATAAATTGCTTTTCCCGACCAATGCTCAAGTAAAGTAAGTGCTTGAATAATTTCTTGTGTTGTATCAGGTGCAAGGTAGTCAGTAACAATGAATTGTTCAATATGTTTTCTTTTATCTCTATTTTTATACTTCCAAGCGTTTCTCTCTAATGCGTATAGGTTATACATCCAATAATATGCAGGCATAACTTCAAGTCTTCCATGATTAGGGTTTCTGCTAACCAAACTAAAGGGAAGCATAATATTCATTTCATTTGGATAGTTACCTTTTGAAATGAGTGTAAAGCTTGCAAACCGGCTGTTGTGTTTCAGGGTCGATGAAAGGCCTGGCCAAAAACCACGGCCTGCAATTATTTCACCATCGTTACCTCTACTGTTATGGTTTGAACCTACAGTAGCCCCTGCTGCCATATTTGACTGTCCCATAATCATCGAAGCAATTAAAAATGAATTGTTATGATGCTGTTCGTGGCAAGGGAATACTAGATTATTTAATACTTCGCAGCATGAAACCGTTGAGTTATCACCTAACACAGAATGGATAAGTCTTGCGCCATATTTTAAACTACAATTATTTCCAATAATAAAACGGACAGCCTTTGAACCATAAAAAATATGGCAGCCATATCCAATTATTCCATTTACCAGCTCAACACCTTCGCCAATTTGAGTTACTTCATCTTCATTTGACTTAATGGATACATTCTTTATTTTATTAGCACCTTTAATGTAAGCAAAGGATCCTATACTTGTATCTTTTATTGTTAAACAACTTTTAATTACTGTTTGCTCTTCGATAAGTGCGTATGAGCCTCTTCTTGTATCGTATGAGTTTTGGGTGAGTGTAAAAAGAGCTTTTATAAAATTTTTTTCGTCTCGAAAGACTGTCCACAAGTAGGCATCGGCGCAAATCATATCATAAAAAGGTAATATGCTTCTTCCCCCAGCTTCATTTAAAGTGTCAATCCAGATACGAACGTCCTCTGGTTCACCTTCTTTAAGAATTCCATTACCTGACTTACAGTGATTTGTTGCTGCTAGCTCTCCTACCATTGAGAGTATAACATAATCTGAAATAATATAATGCGAAATATGAGTACAATTATGAATTGCTACATGATTTCCTATATCACAAGAAATGATACAACTTTCTGTTATTCCTTCTGAAATGCTAAAATCATGGTGCTGTAAGTATCCACAGCCAATATCCCCTATTCGAACCAACCCATAAAACGATGAATTTTTTATTGAATCAATATTGAAAGTGTTTGTAATTAAAACATCACTCCAGTTTGCGCTTGTGTTACCATTTTTTTCTAGCTTAGATATTTGCTCAGGAGTTAATTTTTTCCAATTTTTATTTTTAACTTGCTCATTTCTAATATAGTATTCATCTTTACCTTTTGGGATATATGATGTACTAATAAAATTGTAGCCGAATTTTTCTTTATTTGTATGATATTTAACACTCATGTGTTTATGATAGCAAGTATTTTTTGTTTATTCAAGAGTGTCAGTTATAAACTTTCGTGAAAAGACTATGTAAGCATTGAACGTATTTTTTCAAGTGTTTCTTCGCTCAAGATATGTTCCATTTGGCATGCATCTTTTTCTGCATTTTCTTTTGAAACACCAAGTATGGTTTGTAAAAAGGTACTTAGCATATCATGCTTTGCTTTTATTTCATTATATTTTTCTATACCTTTTTCTGTAATAATAATATCTTGATATGGTTCATGAATTATCATACCGTGATCTTCTAATAAGTGCAGTGCAATATGCACAGAAGGTTTTGAAAGTCCCAATACTTTAGCTATATCTTTTACTCGAGGAACCGCACCATTCTGTGCAAGATTTCCAACTGCTTCTAAATAATCTTCTAAGCTTTGTGTCATTTGTGCCATACTATATTATAACAGGCTAGAGGGGTCTACGTCAACTTCTATATAAACATTTGATAAATTTTTATAATTGCATAAAAAATTTGCCCCAACTCTTTGGAGTGCTAATATCGACTTATCTCGAAGTAAAATTTGGATTCTGTAATTAGCCGCGACCTTTGCTAAGGGGCACTCTGAAGGTCCAAGAATTTCAATATTGAGGTTTAGATTCTTTGCTATATTGGTAATAGTGTTATAAGCTTCATCACTTGCTTTCAATGCAGCTTGTTCGTTAGCACTTCTAAAAACAAAACGTATTAATCGAGAATATGGGGGAAAATTTGTTATTTTTCTAAACTCGAGTTCGTTGGTATAAAAGCCATCAACATCTGACGTGCAAGCATATGCTATCGCAGGTCTTTCAGGGTTAAAGGTTTGTACAACTACATGTCCGTCTGGAAAAAATCTTCCAGCTCTACCTGCAACTTGTACTATAAGAGAAAATGTTCTTTCTGCAGCCCTAAAATCTGGTAAATGCAGTCCTGTATCAGCGAGTATAACTCCAACAAGGCGAACCTTAGGGAAGTTAAGTCCTTTTGCTACCATTTGAGTTCCAAGTAAAATATCTATTTCCCCTTCCTTAAAGTCCGATAGAATAGATTGCAATGAGTTTTCTTTTGATAATGTGTCTGTATCTACTCGGACAACAGTATTTGATGGAAATTTTTTTGAAACCTCTTCTTCAATAAACTCAGTACCAAAGCCTGCATACATAATATCCAAAGAATTACACTCTGGGCATGACTTGGGAGGTTTAATTGACCACCCACAGTAATGGCATCTCAAAATACCGTCTTTTTTATGATAGGTGAGCGATACCGAACAATTTTTACATTTGAGGTCATGTGAGCAAGAGTTACATCTAAAAAAATGAGTAAACCCGCGTCTGTTTAAAAAGAGGATAACTTGTTTTCCGCTGAATAGGGTTTTGCGCATTTCATCTTCTAGCTTTTTCGAAATGCACCCGTTTGTTTTTGATTCAGCGCTCCCATTTCCTAAATGGATAACCTCAATATTTGGCGGTTTTCCTCCTGAAAGCCGCTTTGTTAAAACATGTTTTATGATTGTTCCTTTTTGAATTTGCTCCCATGCTTCAAGTGAAGGTGTGGCGCTTCCCATAATCAGAGGGATGTTTAAGTCGTTGCACCGTCTCATAGCAATTTGTCTTGCTGAATATCGTGGAGTACTATTTGACTTATAGGAGCTATCATGTTCTTCATCGATAATAATAAGGCCAAGTTCAGGAACAGGTGCGAAGACAGCACTCCTAGCCCCAATTACTACACGCGCTTTCCTATTTAAAATACGTTTCCATTGTTCTAATCGCTGGCTTCCTGTTAGACCTGAGTGGAGAACGGCAACGGTTTCTCCAAAACGCTTGTATACAGCCTCTATAACCTGGTGCGTTAGACCTATTTCTGGTACAAGATAAATTATACCTTTGCCTTGTTGTATCATTTCTTGAGCTACACGTAAAAATACCTCTGTTTTTCCTGAGCCTGTAGAGCCATAAAGATAATGAAGGTTTGATATATTTTTTGTAGTATTAGCAGCATCTAAAATAGCGGATACGGCATTTTTTTGTTCATCCGATAGGGAATGTTCTGAATACTCTGACTCATCTCCAATTAATGAAGTTGAAATCTCTCTTTCTCGCCTTCCTGAAGGAAGCATTGAACTTAAAGCTTCACCTCGAGAGCACAAATAATATTTTTCCATCCAAAGAGAAAGAGTTACTTGCTCTAGAGTAAAAATTGCTTCTTTATCTATAATCCGTTTTATATCTTTTAATTTTTCTTCTGGAAAAGTAATTGCTTTTGGGATAACGTCAAAAATTCCAACCACAAAAGCAGTCATTTTACGCTTGCCGAAAGGAACTTCAACTCTCATTCCCAGCGTAAGATTTTCTGAATCGGTGCTCGTATAAAAAAAGGATTGAGAAAGAGGAATATTTATATAAGTTTCAACATAGATTTTGTTATCCATGTATTATCCATTTGCTTGGTTTTGTAATGATAGAACATATTCATTTGACAGTTCTTCAAGTTTTGATTTAAAATTCTTTAAATCTTCCCATGCTGGTTTTTTATATGATGCATCTCGTATTAATGCACTTGGGTGATATGTTGGCATAAGTGGAATTGTCGGGTAACTTGTTTGGCTATTTGGAGGATAATCATAAAATTTCCCATGCAGTGCACTTATGTTCTCTGTTGTTTGTAAGAGCGTTTGAGTTGCTATTCGTCCAAGAGATAAAATTAAAGTAGGTTTTAAAAGAGTGATCTGTGCTTGCAAAAAAGAAGAGCATGCTTCAGTTTCTGATGGTAATGGGTCTCTATTATGTGGCGGCCTACATTTAATTATATTTGTGAGGTAGCAATTTGTATTTCTAGATAGATTAATTGCTTCAAGCATCTTGTCTAATAGTT
>CAYJGO010000038.1:0-15413 GCA_964369855.1 uncultured Treponemataceae bacterium
CAGGGCTTGACATCACAAAAGAACTACAAACAATTACAGAAAAATTAAACAATAACCATCAAGCGGCACAAACATGGCGCCACGTTGAACTTGCTCGTCACTCTGACCGTCCAAGAGCTCTTGACTATATCGATATGATTATCGATGACTTCACAGAACTTCATGGGGATCGCTACTATGGTGATGACATGGCTCTTATTGGTGGCATTGGCTTTTTAGATGGGATACCTGTAACCGTTATTGGCAACCAAAAAGGTCGTAACCTTCGAGAAACGATCGATAGAAATGGTGGTATGGCAAACCCCGAAGGTTATAGAAAAGCACTTAGATTAGCAAAGCAAGCTGAAAAGTTCAAACGACCAATTATAACCTTTGTTGATACCCAAGGTGCTTTCCCAGGCCTCGGAGCAGAAGAGCGCGGAATAGGTGAAGCCATTGCAGTAAATCTACGTGAGTTTAGCCAATTAAAAACTCCTGTAATCTGTATCATCATCGGCGAAGGTGGCTCAGGTGGGGCTCTTGGAATTGGTGTAAGTGATAAAATCTACATGCTCGAAAATGCCATTTTTTCTGTAATTTCACCAGAAGGCTGTGCTTCTATTCTCCTTAGAGATTCTTCAAGAGCCCAGGATGCTGCAGCAATGCTTAAAATTACCAGTAAAGACGTTATGGACATGAAAATGCTCCACGGAATAATTGAGGAACCAGAAGATGGGGCTCACACAAACCCACAACAGGTTGCAGATAAAATCCAAAAGCAAATTATAAAAGACATAAGAGAACTTAAAAAGCACAAAGGTGAAGTTCTGGTCCGTTACAGAAACCAAAAAATCCGAAGCATCGGTCACTTTACGGAATAGTGTAAAACATGTGAGGCAAAGAGTTTACATCGCAAACTCCGTAAGCTGCGATTGCATTGACGCAAGTGCAGCATCACATATTGCAGAATAAGGAAAAAGAGGAGTTCGCTCCTCTTTTTTTATAATTTATCGCACACTTCTTCAATTTCTTTTAAAATTCTTTCTGATAACTCTTTTTTGAAACTATTCTTATACGTTTCCCTAAAGGAGATCTTAATATTATCAGGGCTCGCATCACTGCTGAATAAAATTGCAGGTACTACTCCCAAAGCGAAAGCTATTTTATCAATCGTCTCCGCCGAAGGAAAACGCTCGCGCGCCTCCATATCACCAATATATGCAGTACTCATACCAATTGCTTCTGCAAGCTTTTCTTGTGTAAGACCTGCTCGTTTTCTGTAAAACTTCATATTTTTAATAAAAATCTTTCTTACTGTCATAGCTATACTATTACACATTTTCATGCACCTAGTTATAATCTAAAAAACATATTTACAAAGAATATTGACTAATTCTGTGTTTAAAGTTATAGTGTTATATATTTAAACACAGAAAATTGGATTATTTAATATGTTTTTGTGTTTAAGATATACGGGAAGGTAACATACCATTTATATGCAGTGTAATGTTATTTTACTACATATAAATTAATCCCACAAAAACACAGAAGTGCATTACGCACAAAAAAAGAGAGGATTTTTTTATGAAAAAAATACTTATGGTAGTGGCAGCTCTTTGCATGGTAAGTGCAATGTTTGCTGTTGATTTTTCAATTGGAGCAAGAGCAGGGCTTGGTGGCTCTATTTTACGAGGTGCAGAGGCAGAAGACTTCAAAGAACTTCTTGCAAGCAATGTGGAAGAATTCAACCTTGCTTACACAGTAGGAATTGATGCACTCATTGAGTTTACGCCCTTCTTCGCACTTGAGACAGGCATAGGAATTATTGGTTCTGGAGTGGAATATTCTACTGGAGAACCTTTAACTGCTTTATACATTGGTCAAAATTTCCAGCGCGGCGAAATATATATTCCTGTAATGGCGCGTGTACAAACAGAGTATGATATAGGTTCTATAGGAGGTGTTAGTTATTTTTCACTTGGAGCTCAAATTGGAATTA
Organism: uncultured Treponemataceae bacterium; assembly: GCA_964369855.1. Taxonomy (GTDB): domain Bacteria; phylum Spirochaetota; class Spirochaetia; order Treponematales; family Treponemataceae; genus CAYJFX01. The sequence continues at coordinate 1,979 of CAYJGO010000038.1, forward strand.
GCATTACTTCCGAAGAACAAGGGTATATGTTTACAAGAGTTGGAAAAGACTATACTGAAACAAAAATCTCTGATGCAAGCCCTATAAACATTGATATCCCTGTTGCCATTGGGCAAGAGTTCCGCTTTGGCTCAAACCATTATGTTGGACTTCGAGCTCAATATAACATAAACCTCACAAGTCCTATTGAACCACCTGCAGGATTAAACCCTTCTGACTGGTTTCATGACAGTATTATGGGCTCTATAACATACCGCTACGCTTTCTAATAACAAAAAATGCTGTCTTGAAAGCTCTCAAAAGAGGGCAAAAGACAGCATTTTTTACATATCTATTAATATAAGTATCCACAAAATTACTCTCGTAATTCTATCTTTTTGTCTTATACGACCTTATAACTTAATACTAATTACAGCAACAATTTCAGTTTGACCTCTTTCTAAATCGTAACTTGGAACAGCATAATAACTTATAGCAGAAACTCCAAGTGACTCTTTAAGAGTATTATTAAAAGAATTCGTATACACAACAGGCCTTATTATTTCAAATACTTTTGTCACAAAAAATACAGCCCCGCCTGCTAGATAAAACCCCAGGTACTGCGTTACAACATTTTCAAATTCTGCAGTAGAAATACTATCGTCTGAAAGAGCAGTCAACACAGGTATATATCCTGCAAGCACCAAACCAACCCCTATGACGTTACCACCAGCTCCGATTGCACCTCCTACTATATCTCCTTGGTAAAAGGATCCTATGCCAAAACCTAAAAACCCATTTAACAAAAGAGGTGCAAGTAAGTCTTCTTCATGTGCATCATAGAGACTAAGTTTTTCAGAACTAGACAAGCCTGAAGATAACTGCATTATTTTTTCTTTGTTATCAATTAAATCATCCTCGATTAAGACACGAATATCACTCGTGCTTGTCTGTGAAAAGACAATGCCCATAGTGCACAATAATACAACACCTATAATTATTTTTTTCATGATTACCACCTCCTACAGGGTATACTTAAACTATATTTCAAATTATCTTCTTTGTCAACAAAAATTCGTGCAAGTATTTTAAAGAGTTGCTCTTTTTTAAACTGTGAAGTATAATACTTATAGACATAAAAATTAGGAGTTAAAATGGCAAGTAAATCAAAGGTATACTTCACAAACTTTAGGGCAACACCCGAAGAAAATTTACAAAAAAAATTAAAGCGGCTTATAAAAAAAGCAGGCATCGAAAAAATTGATTTTAAGGATAAGTTTACAGCTATAAAAATTCACTTTGGAGAGCCTGGAAACCTTGCTTATCTAAGACCAAATTATGCCAAAACAGTAGTTGATCTTATAAAAAAACTTGGTGGTAAAGTATTCTTAACAGATTGCAACACCCTTTATGTTGGAAGAAGAAAAAATGCTCTTGACCATTTAGAATCTGCATATGAAAATGGCTTTAGTCCGTTTTCAACAGGATGCCATGTTATTATTGGAGATGGACTAAAAGGAACAGATGAAGCAAACGTACCTGTAAAAAATGGAGAATTTATTAAAGAGGCAAAAATAGGACGTGCTATAATGGATGCAGATATTGTTATTTCTTTAACTCACTTTAAAGCTCACGAGGGCACAGGGTTTGGAGGCACTTTAAAAAACATTGGAATGGGTTCTGGAAGCCGCGCAGGAAAATGTGAAATGCACAATGCTGGAAAGCCATCCGTTACACCCAAGCTCTGTATAGCATGTAAAAAGTGCAAAAAACAATGCGCTCATGGAGCAATTTCTTTCTCTCCAAAAGCTGAAATTGATAAAAATCTTTGTGTGGGTTGCGGTCGATGTATTGGAGCTTGCCCTACTGATGCAATTACAACAAATTGGGATGAATCAAATGATACTCTTTGTAAGAAAATAGCCGAGTATTCAAGTGCTGTCCTTGAGGGAAGGCCTCATTTTCATATATCACTGGTAATGGATGTCTCTCCATATTGTGATTGTCACTCAGAAAATGATGCTCCTATTATAGGAGATGTTGGAATTTTTGCATCATTTGATCCAGTTGCACTCGATGCTGCCTGTGCAGACGCTGCAAATGCCCAGCCTCTTCTACGCGACACCATAATGGATGACAGGACTTTATCTCATGGAGACCATTTTTTTGATCTTCATCCTACTACAAACTGGAAAGCACAACTAGAACATGCTGAAAAGATTGGACTTGGAAAAACCTCTTATGAAATAATCACACTTTAATGTATTATGAATAATATAAAAAGCTTCTTTACAGTTCTTGGTAAACAAGCTTTTTATATTTTAAGACTTACTTCCCCAGACAACAGTTCTTCAAGTTTTCCATCTGCACGCTGAACAACCAAATGTCCCTCATCGGTTATATCTAATGCTGTAGCAGAATATGTTTCATTAACCTTAATGACAGTAACCTTTTTGTTTAGTACAATAGAGCAATTTTTATATTCATCTATAATTTCATATAATTCACAGTCTAGCATTTCAACAAGACTATTTAAAATTTTTGCTACCAATATATTCCTGTCCAATTTTTTATTTAAACTTCCGGCTATATTCTTAATATCTGAGGGAAATCCCGCCAAAGAATCAAATACATTAATACCTATACCAACAATATACGTATTTAATTCTGGCAAAGAATTAGTTTTGTTTTCGGTAAAAAAGCCCTCTGCAAGAATGCCACATACTTTTTTATTATGTACAAAAATGTCATTCACCCATTTAATTTTTACATCAAACCCAAAATCGCTTAAAACCTTCTTAATTGCCACGGCACTTGAAATTGTAATTGCCCCAGCCGATTTTTTCTTCTCAGGGGTATAAATGACTGTTACATATATACCGCTATTCATTGGCGAATAAAAGCTCCTTCCAAGTCTCCCCCTTCCAGCAGTTTGATGCTCAGCTAAAATAACCGTTCCATTACGATTCCTTGCATCACACTTCAATAATCGATGTGCTTCAAGATTTGTCGAGTCAATAGTAGGGTGAATTGTGAGTTTGTTATTAATTAAACACAGAGCTTTCTCATTCAATTGAGATAGAATACTTTGTTCAACCAATATATTTTCATTGCTAGTCATCATTAGAGTTGCCACCAAGACGTTTACAATTTTCTACTTCTAAGGTAAAAACAAGTCCTGAACCAGGTTTTTCTAAAAGAGGCAATGATTTTACTACATCAACTAGTTTATTTGCAAGCTCAGTTTCTGCAACCATAACAAGCATCTCTTTTTCAGGAACAATTTGTATTCCAAAAAAATCCATATCTTGCTCTTTTCCAGTCCCTCGGGCATTTATTATCGTACCTCCACGTGCACCAGCTTTTCTAGCTTCTTGCATAACCGCCTCTGCATAACCTGCATTTACTATTACGCAAATAACAAGATTTTCTACTTTTTTATCCATATTTTTTTTCCTCATAATAACTGTAAACACAATGCCATTTTTTTCTTTGTGACCCGACATGGCATCATTGCATAATTTGCATACTGAAAAACTTATTTCAGCTGTTTGCCTAAATGCTATAAGATTTTTTTTTGTTTGCCCTAAACCTAAGCTTTGCAACAAAGCTTTCTCTGCTGTACCCCTTGCGGGTATAGAAATGATATTACTAGCACCTGATTTTGAAATGCTCGATATAACTGATTCCGTGCACTCATCAGGAACAATTGCAATAGTAATATTTTTTTGTATATTCAACTCTTCCTCCTGTCAAAAAGCGTATAATTTGTCATTATTTGCGAAATATTGCACAAAACTGCAAAAAAAGGTTGCTTTTTCTAAAAAAAGTATTGACTTTTTTATTTCGTTAAGTTATATTCATTGTAACAAGTAATTATTTGAAAGGGCTGCTTTTTCTCCTCCTTTGGCAGCCCTTTTTTATTTTAAATCATATTTATAAATCCTTCAAGTAGGAAAATATCTCATCCATGTATTTATTCGTATCGTAAAACCAACTGCCCCTGTGTGGAGCATTTTGTATGACTATGAGCTTTTTAGGCTCTCTTGCAGACGCATACAAATTTTGTGCATCTTCAATAGAGATTACAGTATCACGTGCACCATGAAATAAAAGTAATGGACAAGGCTCTTGCTCCCCTACCGTTTCTTCTAACACCTTTTGTGGATTATTCGAAATGAAAAAAAAGCCATTCACAAAAAAATTAACTAACGAGGCAAAAAAAACCACATTGGCAGCTAAAATTTCTCCAAAAATGTTCTCAGAAAAAAGAGCCTTCATTCGGTTTTTTGTCTGGTCTTTAAAACTCGAAAAAGAACTATCACTAACAACAAGTTTAATAGAAAGCCCATATCCAAACTTTGACTGAATAACAGCACTTCCTCCCATCGCAATACCATGTAAAACTATCGATATATCATTGCCAAATCTCTTTCTTAAATATGCCACCCAATTCGATATATCATAAGAATCAGTTGATAGATAACCTAAGCCACAAAACTTGCCTTGACTTTCTCCATGTGCTCGAAGATTTATAGCCAAAACCGACACTTCTTTCTTGTAATATGCCTGGGCAAGATATGCCATTGACGATGATGACTCTGCAAATCCATGAACCAGAACAGCAATTGTTTTATTTTTCTTGAATTTTTTATGTACCAAAAGATCTGCCGATAAAGTTTTTGCTGTAAAGGATATTCTGTTAATACATCGTATAAACCAAAAGGATGGTAAATTTATGTAAACCTTTTCTATAGGTTTTTTTGTCCATGCCTGTTGAGCTTTTACGTGGGACTCAATTATAATTTTATCTTTTATATGCTTAGCTAATCCCATCTGTGCTGCTCTTTCGTACACAGTGCGTGCACACATGAAACGAAAAAACAAAACTCCAATGGGGAAAAAAAATGAAATACCGCCAATAAAAAATAACAAAAAAATATACAGTGCTAACAAAATAGAACTTTATCCTTCATTGATAAGCGAAGTTATTTCTTTTCAAGCACAATTCCAGAAACAGCTAGCTGTATTGAACTACTCACCTCATCAATTGACTTTTGATCTAAAACTGCCATTCTAAAAATTGCAGCTTCAATAAAAGAATAAAACATGTCATTTGCTTCTTTTACATTAATATTTTTAAACTCACCGTTTTTTATACCTGCTATTATAATTGTAGAAAGTAGATGCTTAAGTCGAATAGTCCTTCTTCGCACTTTTGAATGAGGATCCTTACCTGATTTTCTAAGTTGTATCAGGTATGAAAGAATTACACTAAATAATTCGCGATTACCGATACATTCAAAAAGAATGCTTTCTAACATTTTTGAAAGCCGCTCTGTATATGAAAGAGTTGTATCCGAGACTACTTTCTTTAAACTTTCTTCAATATTTTCTGTTAACTGCTTAATGCTCCAAAGAAATATTTCACGTTTATTTTTAAAATATATATATAAAGTGGTACGAGTAATTCCGCATCTATTAGCAATTTTCTGAAAGGTCGCATCTTCATAACCTTCATCTACAAACACTCCAAGTGCTTTTTTTAAAATTGCTGCCTTCCGTTTTTCATGATCTACAATAATCCCCATTTGTATCCTCCTCCATTACATACTATTTTTAAACTTATAAAGAGTTGTATCTAATATTCCACTTTTTATATATTTTTTTGATAAAGAAGGTTTTCCAAATTTTGCCTCAAAGTCAGGATCGGCAGTAATAAATCCCATTTCCCATCCTGGAAAAGCTTTTATTAAATCTGACATATCTTTGTACAACATATTAATTTGTTCAGAAGTTCCAATACGTTCACCATATGGAGGGTTTGAAAGTATAATCCCTGTTTCATATGGCGCTGACAGCTCTCTGAAATCTGCAACATCTATCTCTGGTCTAGGAATTCTATTATCAGATCCTATTAGCTGCAAGGCACGTCCTGCTACAACACAGGCATGCTCAACATTTTGTCTTGCCCTTTCAACCGCCTCAAAGTCAATGTCCGTTCCTGTAATTCTACATAAAACATCTGTTCTAATTTTTTCGGCCTCTTTGTATTTCACTTCTTCAAATAATTCTGAATTAAATAATGATAAAGTTTCAAAAGCAAACCTTCGACCAAAACCAGGTGCTACATTATGTGCATATAAAACTGCTTCACATAAAATAGTCCCCGAACCACAAAAAGCATCATGCAACGGCATTTTTCGCTTCCAAAACATAAGTTGCAAAAGGCTTGCAGCCAAGGTTTCTCGAATAGGAGCTACACCTCCATCAACCCTGTACCCTCTTCTGTTCAGAGGCTTCCCTGACAAGTCTAAAAGAACACTTACCTCATCTCGTTCTATATAAATACGCACGTCGGATTGAGCTCCTGTTTCAGGTAGAACCTCCATCCCCCAGACAAATCCAAGCTTTTTGCAAATTGCTTTGTGGGCTATTGTTTGTATACTGTGCTCCGATGAGAGTTTACTTCTAAATGTTCTAACTTTATCAAGATGCAATCGTACGTCTTTTTTGTAGTAATCTTGCCAAGGAATAGCATAAACGCCATCAAAAAGAGATTCAAAGTCTTCAGCAACAAAAGAGGCGAGTTGAAGATAAATACGATCAGCGGTGCGCAAACACATGTTTGCCCTGTAAATTCCTTCTTCTGGACTTTCGAAAAGAACCCTACCTGGCGAATTTGAAAGTGTCTTGTAGCCTAAAAGTTTTAGTTCATTCGATAAAATTTTTTCAGCACCAATCGAGCACAAGGCAATAAATTTATACATAATTCATTGTAACATAAATTCATTAAATGTGCAATTGTCACTTTTAGTTATCCTTTAAGGCTTTTTAGAATCTCTCATATTTAAATCCATAAAACACCTTATCACCAAAGCTTATATATACAAAAAACAAAAACTGTGTTATTATTTCCCCATAAGCACATTGCTTTAATCTATAATTAAACCAATTGGAGGGTTTATGAAAAAAAGTATCATCATGATAATGGTTTTTGTTCTATGTTTAGGCGTATTTATTTCATGTTCAGAAAATTCAACAGACAGCAACGTAATTGAAAAATTGGTTGTAGGATATGTTCCTTCTCGTCCAGCAGATGAAATTCTAACTGCTACAGCTCCCCTTGAAGGCCTATTGAAAGCAGAATTAGCAGAGTCTGGTTTTACTGTTAACGAAGTAGAAATTTTAGTAGGGACTAGCTATGAAGCTATTGGAGAAGGCTTAGATGCAGGAACAATCCATGTAGGATTAATTCCTGGTGGAACATATGTACTTTATGATGATGGTGCAGAAGTTATCTTAACTGCAACTCGTGATGGCCTAAATAAAGACTATGATGACCCTCAAGCATGGAATGATGGAAAAGCAACCCTACCAATGCCAGAAAATCAAGTAACTTATTATCGCTCAATCATTATAGCTGGGCCTTCACCTAAAGGACAAGAGTTAGCCGCCAAAGTAAACGCAGGAGAAAAACTAACTTGGGAAGATATTAATAGTGCAACATGGCAGTATATGAATACAACATCATCAGCAGGATATATCTACCCAACACTTTGGCTAATGGATAATTTTGGAAAAACATTACTAGACCTCGATAGTGCTTCAGCTGCAACAGGATACGGGGCAGCTTTTTCGGCACTAAAAGCTCAAACAGCAGATGTTTCAGTTGTTTATGCTGATGGACGTCGTGACAACTTAAAAACATGGGAAGGTGAAGATTATACAGCAGGGGAACCTACAACAATTTGGACTGATGTACAAGTTATTGGGGTTACAAGCGGAATCTATAATGATACTATAAGTGTTACTCGAGATGAGAATGTTGTATCAGATCGATTACAAGTTGCTTTACAAGAAGCATTTATAAACATTGGTAATTCTGAAGAAGGAAAACCAATTATTGCAATTTACAACCACAATGGTTATGCCGTTGCACAAGACGCTGACTATGATGGAGCCAGAGCAGCTGCAGAATTAGTAGCTCGATAATCTAAAAACAAGAAAGGGGTAGGTAAAATCTACCCTTTTCTTATAAAGAAGTTTTATAATGATTAATTTTAACAAAGTAAGTAAAACCTACCCAAACGGGACCCTTGGCTTAGATGATGTGAGCCTAAGCATTAATCAAGGAGAATTTGTTGCCATAATAGGCCTTTCTGGTGCTGGAAAATCAACCTTAATCCGAACTATAAATAGAATGATAGAAGTTAGTGATGGCATTGTTGAGGTGGACGAGATTAATGTCCGTGGCTTACAAGGGAAAAGTTTACGAGCATTTAGACGAAACATTGGTATGATTTTTCAATCTTTTAACCTTGTGCCGCGAGCAAAAGTTATTAATAATGTGTTACAAGCACGCGTTCCAGATCTCCCTTTTTGGAGAGTTTTACTCGGTATCTACCAAAAAAATGATAAATTATTAGCATTAGAAGCCCTAGATAAGGTTGGGATTTTAGAAAAAGCCTACTCACGAGTTGATCATCTTTCTGGAGGACAACAACAACGAGTTGCACTTGCTCGAACTTTAGCACAAAACCCAAAAATAATTTTAGCAGATGAACCTGTTGCAGCATTAGATCCTGTTACCGCAAAACAGGTTATGAACGACTTTAGGCACATCAATAAAAGCATGAATATTTCTATTATAATAAACATTCATCATGTTGAACTAGCTCTAGAATATGCAGACAGGGTTATAGGCATAAGAAAAGGTAAAATTATTTATGACGGCCCTGCTTCAAACGTTGACAGAGCTGTTCTAGATGAAATATACAAAACCCCCAATGGTACAAACAATGAAATTAGTCAGTAATAAACTATTTGCAAAAAAACAGTTTACTCTTAAAAATGGAAAAACTATAGAGCAGCCCAAAAGCAACATACCCCTCATTATCTCATTGTTGACCATAGCTATTTTGATTGCAGGAAACATGACAGGATTTGACCTAGGGGTCTTAGTTTCCCGAATTAGTTATTTCTTTGATATATTACAACGAATGGTTCCACCAGACTGGACTTACCTAAGTGATATTTGGCAACCACTTATTGAAACACTAGCTATGTCAGTTTTAGGATCTGTTATTGGCGCTATAGCTGCCATACCAGCTGCATTTTTAGCATCCTCAAATATAATCCATAATAAAATTATAATAGGATTCTTGCGCTTTTTTCTTGGTATTACAAGAACCCTTCCCACCCTAGTAACAGCCCTCATCGCAGTCTTTGTTTTTAATATTGGCTCTTTTGCGGGAACAGTTGCCATTGCCATTTTCACTTTTTCTTTCATTGGCAAACTCCTCTATCAGCAAATAGAAACTGTCGATATGGGACCTTATGAAGCTCTAGAAGCTATGGGAGCAACACGCGTAAGAGCTTTTTTAGCTGCAATTGCCCCTCAAATACTACCAACCTATCTAGCGAACTGTTTGTATTGTTTTGAAGGGAGTGTACGTTATTCAGCAATCTTAGGATATGTAGGTGCTGGTGGCTTGGGCTTATTGCTAAATGAAAAACTTGGGTGGAAACAATATGATAAAGTTGGTATGATTTTACTAACACTTTTGGTAACAGTTTCTTGCATCGAAATTTTAAGTAGATACTTTAGAAAAAAGTTATCGTGAGGTGAAAATGACAAACGAACAAATACAACAAAAATATAAAGAAGCCCCTAAAAATTGGGTAGCTAAACTTAGTGTAGTTTTCCTCGCTGTAATAATTTTAACATTTTCAGGAAAAAGCATCACCCCTCCAAATGTAACAACAGGGGGATTGAACGTTGCACAAAGTATTATAAAAGGAATATTCAAACCTTCTTTAGATTTATTTAATTTTACGAAAACAGGCATACCGTATCTTTTACTAGAAACAATTAGCATCGCATTTTTAGGTACCATCATTGGTGCGATCTTAGCACTGCCAACAGCCTTTCTAAGTGCCTCTAACATGGTTCCCCGTGGAGTTTCATGGATTGGTCGATTTTTAACTATTATAATTAGAACAATCCCTGCCTTTGTTTATGGCTTAATGTTTATTCGCGTATCAGGCCCTGGACCATTTGCAGGTCTTCTTACTATGAGTTTAACATCTATTGGGATGCTAACAAAATTATACGTTGAAACCATTGAAGATTTAAACTTTGGTATCTTAGAGTCTATGGATGCTATGGGTTGCAATACTTTTCATAAAATTCGCCATGGAGTCATTCCGCAATTGATGCCCGACTTCATTTCTACAGTTATTTATAGATTTGATATGAACTTACGAGATGCAACTACCCTTGGTCTTGTTGGAGCAGGGGGCATAGGCGCTCCACTCATCTTTGCAATGAATGAGTTTAGATGGAACGATGTTGGATCTTATTTACTGGGTTTAATTGCCCTCGTTTTTATTATAGAATATTTTTCAAGCAAAGTGAGGACAAAACTTACTCGTGGATAATAAATCAAAATCTCTCAAAATATTTTTTACCACTGATATTCACGGCTATTTTTTCCCAACAGATTATAAGTCTCATGATAATAAAAATATGGGGCTTTTTTCAATTGCAAATAACATATACATAAATCAAGAAAACACTCTTCTGATAGATGGAGGAGACATGCTTCAGGGTAGCCCCTTCGTGCAATACATCGAAAAAGACAACAAGAACTACAGTTGCATAGCCCATATTATGAATCAGATAGGTTATAATTTTGTATCTCTTGGCAACCATGACTTTAACTTTGGATACCAAGCCCTAAAAAGCTATACAAACAATCTCAGTGCACAAGTACTCTGCTGTAATTTAAAAGATAAAAAAAATGAATTACAATTTTCTTCTCATACGATAATGACTACAAAAGATGGCCTTAAAGTAGGTATTATTGGCGCTGTAACAGAATATGTAAACATTTGGGAAAGCGAGGAAAACTTAAAGAATTTAGAAATACTTCCCGCCTTTGAATGTATAAAAAAAACGCATGATGAAATAAAAGGCATTTGCGATGTCTTAATATGTGTGTATCATGGAGGATTTGAGCACGACCTAGAAATGCTTGATTCTTTCAAATCAAAATACATAGGAGAAAACATAGGCCTTGCAGTCTGTAAAGAACTCGATTTTGACCTAGTCTTAACCTGCCATCAACACATGCAAGTTAAAGGAAAAAATATTTTTAACACTCATACACTGCAGCTGCCAAGCAATGGAACTTGGTATGCTGACATTGATATTACCTATACCGAAAATAAAGGCGTTCAAATACATAGTACAAACAAGTGCACGGATAGCAAAAATCCGTATACGGAATTAGAAGATAAGTACAAGGATTTGCAAGACAAAGTACAAGTTTGGCTTGATAAACCAGTAGGATCATTGTCAGAGTCAATTACAGAGACAAATCCACTCATACTTATGGAAAAAGGATGGCGCTTCGCTGACCTTTGTAATAGTATAATATTAAAACACACAAAAGCAGATATTTCTTGCATTAGCTTAATGAATGATCCCTATCCCCTTACAAAAACAATTACAATTAGAGATATAGTTAGTTCCTACCCATTTTCAAATACTATAACAACAATAGAAATTACCGGGAAAGATATAAAGAATGCACTTGAACAAGTAGCAAGTTTTTTCATAGTCTCCAATGAAAAACTAAGTATCAATCCCAAATATACCAAGCAAAAACTAGAACTTTACAACTTTGACTTTTACTATGGCATTGAATATAGTTTTGATGTAAAAAAAGAAATTGGTCAACGCGTTATTTTACTTGAAAAAAATGGTATTTCCATTGATATGGATAAGTACTATACAGTATCAATTTCTGGTTATCGAGCAAGTGGGGCCGGAGGATATGAAATGTTTCCTCGCTGTAAGGTTGTTAAAGTGAGCTCTTGGGAAGTTCAAGAGATTCTAATTGAAGAAATCACTAAAGCAAAAAAAATAATCCTCCCCAATAAAACTATGTACTCCGTATTGTATTAGTGCATCATTATATATTGCCTACTCGTAAAAACTATAAACACCACCTTAAATTGTTAATGTAATTTAAGTAAAAAACATGAATATGTTGACATTTTTGTCATTTTCATGTATTTTATTATGACATCATAAACAATTTTTGTCATAAAAAACAGACTATAAGGAGTTTGCATGTTAGTTAAAATTGCGGGAATAGGAAAAGCGCTCCCAAAAAAAATTATGCACAACAACGATTTTGACCCAAGTCTCGAAACATCTGATGAATGGATTCGCTCACACACAGGAATTGAAAATAGACATGTTGCGGACAAAGGTGAAAAAACCTCTACATACGGAACTGAAGCGTGCTTAAGTGCCATAAAAAATGCAGCGTCTAAAGGGATAAACGTTTCTATTGAAGACATAGATTATATTATTTGCGGAACCGCAACAGGTGATTATGTGGGCTTTCCTTCAACTGCTTGTGTTATTCAAAAGAATTTAGGAGCTACAAAGGCTGCAGCCTTTGATGTAAGTGCTGCGTGTTCAGGCTTTATTTATGGGCTCGAAATGGCAACATCATTAATGGTTAGAAGCAAAAAAAAATATGCCCTTGTAATAGGTGCTGAAATTTTAACAAAAATTTTAGACTGGACCGATAAAACTACTTGTGTGCTTTTTGGAGACGCCGCAGGAGCTGCCCTTTTAGAGTTAACAGACAACGAAGCAGACGGTAAATCAGCTGGTATTTATTCTTCAATTTTGGGATCCGATGGAACTGGGGATGAGCACCTTTATCTTAATGAAAACGGCCACTTATTTATGAACGGCCGAGCAGTATATAACTTTGCTGTAGATAAAATTACGACACTCATTGAAGATATGATGAAACAAGAAAACCAAACAATTGAAGACATTGATTACATTGTTTGCCATCAAGCAAACGAAAGAATTATTCAAGCAGCAGCAAAGCGTTTGGGATATGATAACGATAAATTTATTTACAACTTACAGCACTACGGTAATACATCGGCTGCAACTATTCCAGTAACACTTTTTGATATGGAAGAAAAAGGAATCCTAAAGCCAGGAATGAAGCTCGTTATGGCAGGATTTGGCGCAGGCCTTACTTGGGGCGCAAGTTTAGTGGTATGGTAAATAATGTATAATGTATAATTGATTTTATTGTTACAGTTTATAAGTAAAATCTCGTGTTCTTCTAGATTTATAAGAGCACGAGATTTTTTTTACCCTAATAATTGTAAATTATGCATTATAAATTATTAATTATTCTCACCGTAGCAGCGTTTGCGTGGGCAACTAGGCCTTCGGCTTTTCCAATGTACTCGGCGGCAATAAGGCTTTTTTCTACGCCTTCACATTTGCCCACTGTTCTAAGAGTTGTCACGGTTTTTAAAAAATGGCGAACAGAAAGGCCGCCTGTAAAGCGCGCCGAAGTTGATGTTGGAAGTGTGTGGTTAAGCCCTGCACTGTAATCGCCCAAAA
>CAYJGO010000039.1:0-14889 GCA_964369855.1 uncultured Treponemataceae bacterium
CGGTAGAAGATGGGCTTCCAATAGTTGTATTAATCAATAAAGGATCTGCCAGTGCTTCTGAGATTTTGGCTGGTGCTTTAAAAGATTATCATCTTGCATATTTAGTTGGAGAAAGAACTTTTGGTAAGGGTTCTGTTCAACAAGTACGCCCACTTCCTAATAGTGATGGCTTAAAAATAACTATGGCAAGATACTATACTCCAAGTGATACAAATATAGATAAAATTGGTATTCCGCCAGATTTAGAAGTGCTGTATCCTGAGCTAACTGAAGAAGAGGCAGAGATATATATAGAGCTTTTAACTTCGGATGAAATTTCTAATTATGTTCGATCTAGGCCTAATATGGGGGAGGAACAAATTATTTCATATGCTAAAGAGCTTAGTGGTACATATAACCTTGAAGAAAGATTGCTTCGCCGTCTCATACGAATGGAAGTGTATCCAGATGAATTATATGACTTAGACTTTGACATTCAACTTGGAGAAGCGATAGAAATATTGCAAACTCCAAACTTTAATCGACTTGTACGTGATGCAAAAACTCTAAGTGAATTGCAAGCTGATATTGTAATTAACGAAAATGAATAATATATTTTGCTTGCATAATTTAGGTCAAAACTGCAGGTTTTATTGAATATGAGACAGTTTATTAGTTCAACATTACCTGATAAAAAGGGTTGTGTTTCATTGAGTAGTAAAGAAGCACATTATTTAAAGAGTGTTCTTCGGATAAAAGAAGGAGAAAAACTGGAAGTTCGTCTTCCTGATGGAAGGCTTTGCAGTATGTCATTATCTTACAGTTCAAAAGATTTTGGTGTGAAACTTTCATTTTTAGAAAATTTACAAGACAGTAATATTGTGCAAGAGATAAGTAAAGCAAATTTTACTTTGTTTCAGTTTTTACCTAAGGGTCAAAAAATGGATTTAATTGTTCGCCAAGCTACAGAATGCGGAGTTAGTGTAATACTTCCGATTATTGGGGATTATTCAATAGGTTTTAAGGAAGGTAAAGAAAATGCACATAAGATTGAAAGGTGGTCCCGTATTGTTAGAGAGGCAAAACAGCAAAGCGGATCTGCGGTAGAAACAATCGTTTTACAACCTCAAAGCATAAATAAAGCTTTAGAATTTTGGACGGAAGAGCACAGGAAGGGAAAAGGTGATTATTTATCTGTTGTCTTGCGAGAAAAGGGTGCAAGTGAGGGAAACCTTTTTGATTATTTTAATAACGGAAATAAAGAAAAAACACAACATATTGGACTGGCTGTAGGTTGTGAAGGTGGTATAAGTCCTACTGAATTGCATACATTAGATGAGTTTGGTTTTTTACCGCTGCATTTAAGTACAAATATTTTACGGGCAGAAACAGCTGCACTATATGGAATAGCTGTTATGCAAACAGCATTAATGGAGTATAAAAGATGGATGGAGTTAAAAGAATAGATTTTCTCGGGTTGCCAGTTGATGTTGTGCGGCCAGAAGAACTAGAGAAGGTTGTATATAATCTTATTGAGCAACCAGGGACAAAGCAAATAGTTTTTTTGACAGTTTGGGATATATTAAAAGCTCGAGGAGATACAGAGCTTAGACTTTGTATTGAGAATGCAGCATTAGTTCTACCTGTTTCTAAAAGTATTACAACTGGGATTAGATTTTTAAATAAACCTTTGCCCATTCGATATGATCCATTTCGCACTCTTGTATCATTTTTTACAATTTTAGAAAATAGATATCGTTCTTTGTACTTATTAGGAGGGCAAAGCGAAATCTTAAATGAATCAGAAAAAAATATTCGCTCTACGTATCCAGGTTTGCAAATTGTTGGAAGAGTAGCGGGTTACTTTCAAAAAAGGAATGAAAAAGATATTATTTCGGCAATTTTCAAAGCTAATCCTTCAATGGTTTTAATTGGGGATGGAATAAGTACAGGTCCCCGATGGCCATATGAAAGACGAAATAGTTTTGGGACAAGTATTTTTGTATATTATAAGGAAGCTTTTTCAATTTTTTCGCAAAGAAAAAAAAGGCTTAGCGTGTCAGCATTTGAGGCAGGCAAGGAAATTTGGTATGAAATTGCAAGAAACCCATTTAAAATTTTTCTTGTGTTTCCTTTTATTTGGTATATACTATTACTTGTAGGGGATAAACTATTTAGAAAAGATTTATAGTATTACTCCTCTTCGGGGAGGATGTATATGGAAAAGGTGGTGGTATTTACTGCTGACGATGCCTTATTTAATTTTTGTCAAAATTTAAATAAGAAAAATATTTTAGTTAAACAAGTTGCACGAGACTTTGCAACGTTAATGAATAGCCAGTGTGGTTTTGATTTAGTTTTATTTGATTTTTCTTTACTTGATTCACATCATATTTCAGATTTTGATGCGGTATTCTCAAATTCACACCGAGTTCCCATCATTGCCTTAGCAAAAGAATCTTGCTTTAATATTGCGATATCTGCATTGGTGGATAAGGTTGAAAGAGTCATTTCGATGCCATGCAGTATAGGGTATTTGCATACATGCCTTGATATTCACTCACAGGAAAAACTAGTTACAAAAATGAGTGATACTGCTTTTGAGTTTCCAAATACGTTTATAGGAACCTCTGAGCAAATAGTTCGTTTAAAAGAGAAGGTATTGTTATTGGCAAAAGGTGACTTTCCGGTATTAATTTTGGGAGAAACCGGAACTGGTAAAAGTTGTGTAGCTCGGTTAATTCATGAATTTTCGGGGCGAAAAAACTACAACTTTGTAGAAGAAAACTTATCAGCTATTCAAGAAACACTTATTGAAGGTGAGCTTTTTGGTACAAAGTCGGGGGCGTATACAGGTGCGGTGAATCGGAGTGGTTTGTTTGAGTCTGCACATAAAGGCACATTATTTTTAGATGAGATTGCGTGCATAAAAAATACTATTCAAGCAAAATTATTACAAGTTCTTGAAACTGGCCAATATCGTATTGTAGGGTCATTAGAAAATCGCTGTGTAGATGTTCGATTAATTAGTGCTACTAATACAACAATTCAAAATTTGAAAGATACTAACTTTTTTAGAAGTGATTTATATTATAGAATTTCATCAATGCAGTTATTTATACCTCCCTTGAGAGAACGAAAAGAAGATATATTGGTACTGACAAAATATTTTTTACATCAATTGTTTGAAAAAACAGGTACTGAAAAAAAAATGAGCTCAGATGCACTATTAAAACTTGAAAAGCACAACTGGTTAGGAAATGTTAGAGAAGTAAAGCATTGCATCGAATGTGCTTTCTATTTAAGTTCAAGTCAGGTTATCTTTTCCTCTGATCTTAGTTTTATTTCGTAAAGAGAGGCCTGCAATTTTTAAGAAAAGCCTTTCAATAAATAGAGCTTCACCTTGTGAGAGTAATGCCCTTGAAAATATTGTTTTCCAAAATAAACGCATATTATTTTTTCCAGCTATCTTAAAAAATCCTATTTTTTCTAGGCTGTCTAGCATTATATTAACAGTGTTATTCATTGAAGCCATAGAAATAGGGGTATAGCCGGGAGAAATTGGCCTTTTGCTTGAAGGTTGTCGAGATCTTTCCTTAAATAATTCATATGTGATGATTTGCACTGCATGCGAAAGATTTAAGGAGCCGAATTCTTTCGAACTTGGAATTATTACTCCCATGGTGCACACATCAAGCTCGTTATCCGTAAGGCCTGTTCTTTCGTTGCCAAAAACAATAGCAAAATGGGATGAGCAATTTTTTTTCGTGCTAGATATGATGGATATTTGATGAGCAAACTCATCAGGTAATATGAGAAAACTTTTTCTTTTTTTTCCTCGCCTTCTTGTTGTTCCTGCAATAAGAATGCAGTCTAGAGTGGCTTCTTCAAGAGTGTTGTAAAATGTCGCATTATGCCAAATATCTCTAGCATGGAGAGCGAGAGTGTGAACTTGGTTTTCATCATAGTTATCTTTACTTCCTACTATTCTTAAATTAGTTATGTTCATTGTTAGCATCGCTCGACATACTGAGCCTATATTTCTGCTTTCTTCTGGGTTACAAAGAACAATTACAGATTGTGATAAATTCATTTCAGATCCTTAGAAAACTAGTGATTGTAGGTTAAGTATATACTATTACAAAAAAAGTATAAAGTGGAAAAAGACATAAAAAAACATGGTGTCACTTGAATTTTTCAACTTATTGATATATCCTATTATTTATAGTATGCAAGAAATAATAGGAAAAAAAGCGTTAATTATAGGTGGCAGTGGAGGAATCGGTTCTGCAATTAGTTGCCAGTTAGCACAAAAAGGATGTTCTCTGGTTGTTCACGGCAGGCGAAGTAGTGAAAAGTTTGATAGGCTTGTGCAAGACCTCAATTCATTAGCTCCAACAAAAAAAATTGTTCAGAATTTTAATGGGCAGTTTTTAGACTCTTTTTCTAAATCACCACTTAATGTCGAAGCAGAAAATGCCGATATTATTTGTATATGTTTTGGGCCATTTTTACAAAAAAAATTGCACGAGATGCTTGCCTCAGAATGGGATGAGGTTGTTGCATTGAACCTAATACTGCCTGGTGTAATCGTCAGTACTTGCTTGCCGCATATGATGAGAAAAAAATGGGGCAGGATTTTACTTTTTGGCGGGACTAGAACAGAAAGGGTAAATGGCTTTATTAGTAATGCTGCTTATGGATGTGCAAAAACCGCAGTAAGCTCGCTAGTTCGTTCAACTGCAATTGAGTATGCTAAGTTTGGGATAACTTGTAATGCAGTTTTACCTGGATTTACAAAAACTGAGTATATTAGCGATGATGAATGTAGATTAATGGCAAATAGAATGCCATTAAAACAGATGATAGAGGTAAATGACATTGCTGATGTAGCAATTAATTTGTTAGAGCAACCCATGGTAAATGGTGCTTTAGTAAACATAGATGGCGGATGGGAGCCGTTTGTGTAATACTTAATAATTGTAAAATTATTAAAAATAGGGTTTGACAAAACTGTATGTAATAGTGTATTATATAAGGTAAGATTGTGAATCTAAAAGAAAACAAGGAATAAGATATGGCATTAAACAACAATTTAGTACCTGGCTTCGATGATGAAAAAGATGACAGCTTAAAAATTTCTCTTGAAAAAGCAGCCGGGGTTGACAAGTGTATAATTTTATATTTGAACGGTTATATAGATACATACAATTCCAGTTTTTTTCAGAAAAGGGTCGCAAAAGTTGTTGATGCGGGCTATACAAACTTAATTTTCAACTGTGCAACTTTAAATTATGTTTCTTCAACTGGTATTGGTTCTTTTACAGCATTCTTGAAAATGGTTAAGCCTAAGGGTGGAGACATTGTACTTTTAGAAATCCAAGCAAAAGTATATGAAGTATTTCAGCTTTTAGGATTTTCACAATTCTTTAATATTAAAGAGTCTACCGATGCTGCAATTGCTTTTTTTCAACAAGAAACCGTGGATGTAGTTGGTGTTTTCCCAAAAACATTTTCATGTCCTCTATGTTCAAAAAAACTAAAGGCAACTCGTGCTGGTCGATTCCGTTGTTCAGAGTGCAAAACTATTTTAGCAATTGATGACCAAGGACAAGTGTTCTTAGGTTAGTAATTCAAATTAATACAAAAGCTGTTTTGCAAAAAGCAAGACAGCTTTTTTTTTGTTTACCATATATTTCTGCTTGTTTTTATTAACTTTTCATGATACTATATAACTAATGAAAAAAGATTTGCTTATAATCCCAACATATATTGTTCTTACTCTTTTTTTTACAGCATTATTGGCATGTTTTTTTGTATTATATCCAATGCCTGGGGTAGATGCCAGTAACGCTAGAATATATATTATTGATACATTTGTATTTTCTGCTTTAAGTTTGCTTCCTTTTATGAGTGTTCTTGCTTTAGCATTTATCATACTTCGTTCTATTAAAATAGGGCGACATTCATTTTTAGAGTTTTTGACGTATGTTTTTTTGTGCTTATCAATCTGGCTTATTATTATTCCTATATTCTTGTTTACTTTTCCAGAACAAAAAGTTAGTGAAATGATTTTGGGGCAATCACCTTCTTTGGCACAAGTTTTTTTTCAACAAGAGACAATTCCTATTCTTATACAAAATTTGGAAATGAATGAAGTAACTCTTTCTTCCTCAGTGGTGCGAATATTTACAGATTTAGTTTTTTTACGCGATAGTGCTAGAGTCTTTGCCAGTCAAGGGCGTGTTTCCTATTTAATGTTTGCTTCACTTGGCTTATCTTTAAGCACTTTGATATCACTGCGGTACGTGTCCTCCTGGAAGCTTATAAATGTAGCTGTTATC
Organism: uncultured Treponemataceae bacterium; assembly: GCA_964369855.1. Lineage (GTDB taxonomy): Bacteria > Spirochaetota > Spirochaetia > Treponematales > Treponemataceae > CAYJFX01. The sequence continues at coordinate 6,324 of CAYJGO010000039.1, forward strand.
CTTTTTCTTTGGTCATTGCTTGTATGGGTAAATATTCAGATATACCGTACTTCATGGGATTTTTTTCTAGGGCCAAGATGGAATGCAGTTGTATTAAACGGAGCGTTTACTATGGTCTTAATCTTTATTGGAATTAACATGCATTCAAAACAAAAAGCCATGAATAAAGAGGCAGAGTAATATGTTAGCAAAAAAGTTTGTTTTAATAACTATATTTTACGCATTTATATGTTTTTGTGCTTTTTTTGTTTATTCTTTTTTTATAGCTGAAATTCCAGTTATACTAGAGCGGGATGTTACATCATATAAGTTTTATTTAACCCTGTTGCATTTTTCTTCTTGGCTACCTTCAATCATTGTTTCAGTAGTTTTTGTCGTAATGTCAACTTTTATTGATTATGAGGTTGTAAGAAGTGTAAAAAGATTTTCTACCTCTCAAATGGCAAGTTTTAAGAAAATTTTTATGCTATGTTTTGTTTCAGTATTGGTAATATTTTTGGCCAAAGAAATACTCAATCCACTTGCAAATGCGAAGTGTAACAATAGGCTTGCACGAATTGATAATTATAATTGGTACGTCCAAGAGAGTAAAGAAGCCTTTGCTGCGGGTGATGTTTCTGGGGCAATGTTTTATATTGATCAGGCTTTAACTTACGATGCAGCTTCTCAAGAAGCATTGGAGTTAAAGGAAGTGTATGAAAGGTCAACCGCTCAATTTACTAATCGTGAGTTAAACTATTTTCCAGAATTATTGTCTGCACAGTTAGAAAAAGAGACAGACCCTATAACAGTTTTACATTTACTTGAGCGTGCGAGAGAGGCATTTTCAAATAAAGATTATTTTGATGCCCACTATTATTCTGTGGTAGGACTTGAGTTAGGTGGGAACAATAATGAAAATAGCTCGGAATTGCAAAAAATTTCCTTAGATGCATGGGAAGAAATAGCACAGTGGTCTGGATTTGAAACTGATGAGCAAATGAGAGTATTTGCTCAAAAACGCGAAGGATATGAAGCATTAATTTCAGGGGATGCACTTAGTGCCTATTATATATATCTTGATTTAAATAATCGCGTTCCTCATGATAAAGATGTAATTAGATATTTTGATTTATCAACACAAGCTTTATTGAATGAGTATTTCTTTATTGATGAAACAACAAATCTTTCACAGTTTGAGGGTCGAACAAATGTGAGCTTCTCTATTACAAGAAGTGATGGACTTAGATATGAAATAGATATAGCAGGAATTACAAATGTAAAACCAGCTGGAAATTTCTTAAAATATCTGCGCGACTATTCTTGTGCAATATATGATGAAGGTGGGACACTTCTTTACTCCTTTACCGTTCCCTATGTAAAATTAATTGGACAGCCTTTGACAGCTTTTTCACAAGATATGATTGATATTCTGGCATTAAATGAAGAAGACCTTGTCCCAAGATTACAATTAACTTCCGTAGATAGAAATTCGCAAGGGATAATTAGTGCACCAAGGTTTTCTCATGGCAGCATAAATACTTTTGATGAACGTGTAACACTTTTGCCAATGAGTTTGCAAGATTTTGATTTAGTTCTTGATGCTTCTTTAGGACCAAAATATATCAATTTAGCATCGCTTCTTAGTTTTATGCCAAAGGCTGAATCTTATGGTTTTTCTTCTCAGGTATACAGTAGCTTTTTCTTAAAGCGTTCAAGTTACCCTTTTTTATTTTTTGCTATATTTATGTATTTAGCCATTCAAGCATGGAGCTACCGTCTTTCAAAGAATCAATTGTTTAGATTTTACTGGGTTCTTATAGTGCCATTTTTTACTGTGATTGCGAGATTGCTGGGTGTTTTAATTGATTACGGAATGTCCCTTTTATCATTTGCTTTAGGTGGAATCGAAGGTTATGTAAAAATTCTTGTAACGATTCTTATATTTGTTATTGCAATTATAGGTTTATCTATCCGCTACTTATCTCTTTATTCACAGCCTGATATAAAAAAATGATGCATTTCTTATCGACTGGAAAATCTTTATTATCTGCTATTATACGTTGGATTAAACAGCATATAATTATGCTCCTTGGGCTCTCACTAGGTTTTTTTGGTGGGATGATGCTCGCTTTGATCGGTTTTTTAGTTGGTTTTTTTGTTGAAACATTAATTAAAAGGTTAAAAAAAGATAGTTTTTTAGAGTCTAGAATTGAAAACCCCTTTATGAGCATTGGTGCTGAACGGAATAGTAATTTAACCTCTGATGAACCTTTTGAAGGTGCGCTTCTTGTGGCAGCCTTAGGGGTTTACTGCACCGGTAATCCAAGTTTTGCTGGGTTACAGATGAAAAAGCATTTTTCAAATCAGTATAGTGCTGATTGGGAAAGTCTTTGTAGAATAGCTTCATTATCAGAAAGCCTAAATGGTGATTTGATAACAGAATGCTTAGCAGCTACGTTATTAAAAAAAAATGGAACAGGCAGTACACTTGATTCGCTATTAGTAGCAGTTTTTACTTTTTTATCCACTGTTGAGTATGATTGGAATATAGAAAGAGGAGGGAAGCCTTCCGTATACTTATCTGAGCTATTGAGAAAACCTGTGTCCATTCCAAAAACATCGCAAGAGGAATTAGAAAAGGCATATTCTCTTTTAGGAGTATTACCAACCGATGATGTTGCGGTGATTAAGAGTGCTCATAGGAGTCTTGTTTCTTTGTATCATCCCGATACTTTAAAAGACTTTAGTGAAGAGCAGAAAAAAATAGCCGCTGAAGCTTTTTTACGCATTCAAACGGCTTATGAGAATATACTCTCGTCTAAGGCAAAGTAATTATCTATCTACCCTTTCAATGCGCGCACCGAGACTTTTTAAGCGTTCAGCTAGATTTTCATATCCTCTTTCAACTTGGTATACATTTCGAATGATACTTTTTCCACTAGCGCACATAGCTGCAATAACAATAGCCATACCAGCTCTTACATCTGGAGAGGTAAGTTCTTCATCCCCATGAAGTGTGCATGGTCCTGATACAACAGCCCTATGTGGATCGCAAAGTGTAATTCGAGCCCCCATTCCAATGAGTTTATCTACAAAAAACATTCGGGATTCAAACATCTTTTCGTGTATTAAAACAGTTCCTTCCACTTGAGTTGCAACGACAGTCATAATACTTGTTAAATCAGGTGGGAAGCCTGGCCATGGGGCATCATCTATTTTTGGAATCATACCTCCAAGGTCCGTATTTACCTGCATAGATTGATTTTGATCTACATGTAATGTTGTTCCGTTTATCTCCCAGTGTATACCGAGTTTTCCAAAGGCAAGTTTAATTGGGCGCAAGTCACGTGGCTCTATGCCTTCTATTGTTATACTTCCTTTTGTAGCTGCTGCTAGCCCAATAAAAGATCCGACTTCCATAAAATCTGGACCAATTCTAAATTCACATCCATGAAGTTTTTTTACACCTTCAATAACTAATATGTTAGAACCAATTCCTGTAATATTAGCACCCATTGCATTTAGCATATTGCAAAGGTCTTGTACGTGAGGCTCAGAGGCTGCGTTTGTAATAATAGTTTGGCCATCTGCAAGTACTGCTGCCATCAGAGCGTTTTCTGTTGCTGTAACGGAAGCCTCATCTAAAAACATATCGCTTCCAACAAGTTTATTTGTGCTAAATGTAAATAAGCCATCTGCTGAAACACGAACGCCTAACTCAGTTAGGGCTAAAAAGTGTGTGTCTAAACGACGACGACCAATAACATCACCTCCAGGTGGATACATGCTTACTTTACCACAGCGGGCAACAAGTGATCCTGCAAACAAAATTGAAGCTCGAATTTTTTTTGAAAGATCTTTTGGTATTTCTGTATTGCTTATATGTTTTGCATGAACCTTCCAAGAATTTGTATCAATTTTTTCTACTGAAGCTCCAACAGATTTTGCAATTTCAAGCATTACAAGGGTATCGTGAATGTTGGGAATGTTATGGATTATAACAGGCTCATCTGATAATAAAGTTGCTGCAATACAAGGAAGAGCAGCATTTTTATTTCCGCCAGGTGTTATAGTTCCTTTTATTGGAATTCCACCTTCAATATGATATTCTACCATTTATGTCTCCTTAAAAAAGTGAGCGAAAAAACATCAGTTTTTGAAGCTTACTTTTTTTACGTCACTAACAAGAATGAAGCGACGATAATATAATGAGCTTGCTAGGCAAACTCTAAATGAATGACAAGGCTGTATGTTGCACTATCATTCTCTCATTTTTCTTGCTAGCTTTATGAGCTTGTTTGCAATGAAATAATTTCTAATATCATCCTAACTGCATATGTCATTTGGTCTAACGAAGCCCATTCTGACTTTGAATGAAAATTATGCCCCCCTGTGAAAATATTTGGAGTAGGTATGCCTAGTTGTGTAAGCCTAGAACCATCGGTTCCACCACGAATTGGATTCGAAATAGGGGTAATACCCAAATTTTTTGCTGCTGTAAATAGATTTCTTACAACATTTGGGTGCTCATCAAGCTTCTTTTTCATGTTTAGATATTGTTTTGTATGTACTACCTCTACTGAACTACCAAAGAACTTGCATTCAATGGCTTTTGCTAATGTATCAATTGTTTGTGTTCTTCTTTTCATAGCTTCATCATCAAAATCGCGTAAGTAAACGGTAACATGGGCTTGCTCTAAGTGTCCTTCAATTTTCATTGGGGCATAAAAGCCTAGATATCCATCTGTTGCTTCAGGACTTTCATTTTGAGGAAGAAGATTAACAAATGCTGCAGCCATGCTTACAGCATTAAGCATATCAGGGCGAGCTGTGCCAGTGTGCTTTGATTTTCCATTAAATGTTATATCACATTTATAAGCGCTAAAACACTCAATTTCAACTTCACCTATATGGCTTCCATCTAAAGTATAGCAAGCACTAGATTGTATCCATTCAAGGGGAACATTGTCCATTCCATGGCCTGTTTCTTCGTCGGGGTTGAAAATAATTTCAATTTGTCCATGGCCCACCGGTTGGATGGTATTATCTGAAGATGAGAGAGCTTTTGAGCCATTTAAGACTATATCGATAGCTGTCATTATTGAAGCAATTCCTGCTTTGTCATCAGCACCTAAAAGGGTTGTGCCATCTGTGGTAATTATTGTTTCACCTTTAGCAAGGCCTAGCTGTTTATCAAAGTCAGGGTTTAGTGTTACGTTTCCGCTTAGCTTAATTTCTTTTCCATCATAGCATTCAAAAACTTGCGGTTGAACATCCTTTCCACTTACACCCTGTACAGTATCCATGTGTGCAAGAAAGCCAACAGAGGGTACTTTTTCATACCCCTTTGATGCAGGTATTCTTGCACAAACATACGCATTCTCTGTTACATGCACATCAGCTATGCCAATTTTTTTAAGTTCCGCTTCTAGACTATAGGCAAATTCTCTTTGGCACTCGCTAGAAGGGGATATTCCTTTGTCTGCAGCAGCTAAATCACTTGTAGTCCATGTTTTTACGTATCTTAAAAATCGCTCTAAAAGAGGGCTTTTTATTTGGCTGTTTAAACTTTCCATGCCTATAGAATACGATAAATTGTCACTCATGTCAATTGACTGTAGCAATAGAGATATACTGTTTTAGATATTTTTTTATTTTCGTAACTAGATTTTTTTATTATTTTTTGGTATATTACATGTATGCATAAAAAATTTATTTTGTTTAATCTTATCACAATTATTGGTGCTGCGTTTTTTACAGTTTTTCAAATAAGTATAAAGGCCGACTTATCTTTAATTGCATTTCCACTTTCATTATTATTTGTTTTATGGCTTTCATATGAGAGCTATATACAGCTAATAAAAAATTTGAACATTCAAAGACTTTCTTTAGTAATTAAATTATTTCAGTATTTGCCATATGTTTTGCTTGCAGCTTTTATATTTAGGAGAGCTGGGAGTGTTGGAACATCACATTGGTATGATGTTTTGACTGTGCTATTATGGGTTATTGTTCTAATATTTTCCCATGCTAGCTTATACTTCTTAAATCATAAGAGGTTATTCGAAAAGAACCCTGAATTAAAAAAAATAGCTGAGCACATTCCATCCCCACGCATGACTAAAGTCAAAAAAATATTGTTTGAAACATTGGATTGGGTTGATGCTATTATTCAAGCTGTTTGTACTGTTGCGCTATTAAATATATTTGTCTTTCAATTATACCAAATTCCTTCTGAGTCTATGGTTAGTGAATTTTTAGTACGAGACAGGGTTGTAGGCTATAAGTTAGATGCTGGCCCAAAATTCCCTTTGAGCAATGTTGGTGTTCCAGAAATAAAACAGTACGATAGGGGAGATATAGTTATATTTAGTAATCCTCATTATGATAAGGGGCGTAGTTCTCAGTTAAGAACGTTTTTATCACAGCTTGTACATATGCTTACACTTACAAGTGTAAATATTAATGTTGATGAGCAAGGAGTTATAAAAGCTGACCCTTTAGTAAAACGAATTGTAGGTGTTTCAGGTGAGCAGTTAGTGATGCAAGATGGGGTATTATATTCTCGTACCAAAGATGGGGATGATTTTAAACCTGTTGATCAAGATGCTTCTTGGGCCGTTTGGAATGTTGCAAGCCTTCCTTCTAATGTATTAGAAAATGTTCAATATGTTCCAATGAGTGCAGGAGAATTTGAAATTATGCTTCAAATAGAAGAGGAAAGAAAAGAGCTTGATATTAATGAAGCACAGGTAGAAGCCCAGAATCTTTCTAGGCAATTTTCTCAATTAACTCAGCATATATCATCAACTCAAAGTCAAATAGAACCTGATAGTTTTTCTGATAAAAATATACTTCAAGTATATTCGTTTGTTTTCCAAAGTGATGATTTAATACGCGAACTTTACTATTCTCAAGGTGGAGATGTCTGGTTTGAATCATTTATGACAGATTGGATTGACAATGTTACAAATGAGTATGAAAAAAAAGATACCTATATCGGTGGTGATATTTACTCAGATGCAATGTTTCGACAAAATCTTCTGCTAAAATTAAATTTTGGGCGTTTAGCAGTGCGCACTGCAGAGCTTTTATCATCAAATGTGAGTGCTTCAGTACAAAACCAGGATAGTGAAAGAATACGTATATTGCAGGATTTGCAAAGTCTTGCTTTTTACATAACCAGTATAAATGATGCAAGGAATATGAGTGTATTTCCTCCTAATGAGGAATCTGGAAAAGCACGTTTTTTAGAGGATGATAATTTTTTTGTGATGGGAGATAATAGATTCAATTCACTAGATATGCGTCACTCATATGATTCATCTCTTAAAAAAATTACCGATTTAGATGTGTGGTCATTATATTATAATTCTAACCTTTCTCCTCAGTCGATAACAATAGAGGATATACTTGGAACGCCAATTCTGCGATTTTATCCTTTAAGAAGATTTGGTATTCCATGAAAAAAGCTATAGTTATTTTTATACCGTAGGTTAATCCTACGGTTCTTTTTTTAGCAATTGGAGTGGTATAAGCTGAACCTCTCGTGCTATTTCATGTTCACTAGGGATCCAAGGATACGTAGGGCGAAGTGCTTTTGCTAACTCTAACCCTTGGTTCTCGATGGTGATATTTTTATTGTAGCGTATTTTATCTCTTTGTGTTTGCAAGTCATTTATAAATTGCTCGCTATCTACTTGAACTATCTTGCGTGTAGTGTCTACATTAATAATTTGCCAAGCTTTTTTATGAAACTCCAATATTAATGTATCATGTGTACTGGTTATTTCGTATATATCTAGGCCATGATTGACCAGTGTATAAAAGGTAATATTGAATTCAGCCCTGTCGCCATCTAGTGGTTGTTCAATTGCATTTCCTATTTGTTCGATGACAATATTTGTAAGTCCAAAAAGGTAAAGTGAGCTTGGGACATCGGTTCCTATCCACTGGGAAGGAGGTAAGATTGGGTTGATATGCTCGTATGCTTCTCTCATTCTGCTACTGACATATAAAGTAGCAACCATGTTGGAATAATCTTTCAGCGCACTTTTTGTTCCAGTCATGGTAAGGGCATCACTATCAAGCCTAGTTACTGCGTCATAAAATGTTGTTACCACCTCTACGGCGTTCATACCTTCCGTAGTAGGTTTCGATAATAGTGTTTGAATAATTGAAAAGGCACTAATACCAATTATTATTGAAACTGTACTTAATACAGCAATTTTTGTTTTATGCTTGCGAAAAAAGCGGGTTGTTTGAATTCTTTTTTTCTGCTTATTTTGAAAATCTACTCGTTTTTCATTCATATTTTTTACATTTTCGGACTCTTGTAAAAAATATAGTGGATCTACAAAAGCCATAGAGCGGGAAAGTTTCTTTTCTGCAAGCAGTGTGCGTGCTGTACTCTTAGTTTTTATTGGTTTTATGCTCGTATGCGAGTCTTTTGTGAGTGATAAATTTTTGTTTACTATGTTAGCAAGATTAATTGACTTTTCGTCCTGAGGTAAAACACATAAGTCAAGGGGTAAAAAATAATTGTCATAGTAGTCTTCAACTCTTTTTTCAGAATTGAGTTCTT
>CAYJGO010000040.1:0-14571 GCA_964369855.1 uncultured Treponemataceae bacterium
CATGATAACATTTTTTGTTTTCATATAAACTCCTTTAAGTTTGGAATAAATTATACAAAAATGGTAACATAGTAAACGTATTCTGTCAAGCTTTTTTTTTATAAATAAGTATCTCATTTATTTGTAAATTTAGACGAAAATAACTGAATAAATACTATACAAAGTAAAATTTACATGCTAAAATGGATTTATCTTTTACTGATATTTACAGTAAACGTTATCTATAATAAAAGTTGTATTTTTTTTACTTTTGTGATATAATTGAACTTAGGAAGTATTATGACAAACAATAAAACAATTGCAGATGTAGCAGTAGCAGCAAATACCTCAATTGCTACAGTTTCAAGGGTAATGAGCGGAAGTAATTATCCGGTAAGTGAAAAAAAACGCAAAGCTGTATTAGATGCGGCAGAAATGTTACATTATGAACCTAACATAATTGGACGTATATTAAAAACTAAGCAAAGTCTTACTATTGGAATTATTATCCCTACTTTTCATAATCCATATTTTACACAATTAGTGCAAGGCATTGAACAAGAGGCAAATCTACACGGATACTATACTATGACTGTAAGTTCGCAGAGGGACTGTGACTTAGAGAGAAAATTAATAACTAATTTTAAAAATAACAATATAAAAGCATTACTGATTTCATCCGTTGATAAAGACGATATTAGTTTAAAAAAATATATTAATTCAGGAGGATTTGTTTGCTTATTTGAGTCAAACATACATGACTTAGAAGGTGCAATTAATGCACAGGTAGACTCTCTAGTGGCGGCTCAAAAAGCAACCAGATTTTTAATAAAAAATGGGCATACACGGATTGCATACCTATCAACATCATTAGATACCTCCTCTCGCTATGATCGACTTAGTGGTATAAAATTAGAAATGTCGAACCAAAATTTGCCTTTTGGCCAAGATGATATTTTTTTTACTGACCATGAAACAGATCAAATTAACGGTTTATTTGAGTTTGAAGTTGGGAAAAAACTAGCACATGATTTTTTATTAAATAAAAAGGAGCACACTGCGATTATAGCAGCAAATGACATGATTGCAATTGGAATTATGAAACACTTGCAAGATGAAAATATAAATATACCAGAGGATATTTCAATTATTTCGTTTGATAATATTCATTTTTCAGAGTGCACAAATCCACCTCTCACTACTATGAATCTGCCATCTCATTTACTGGGTAAGCACTCTTGTAAATCAATAATTGAAGCTTTGTCAAGTAATGAGATTCAAAAAGATATGATACTTTCTGTTTCTTCAACCTTAATAGAGCGAAATACGGTTAAAAAAATAAACTAAGTATGTATTTTAATAAACACCAAACTTATAAATTGTAGTGGAAACATATTCATCCCCCACTTTTAATATGCTAGACGGAAAGTTCGCATGATTTGGGCTATCTGGAAAACGCTGGGTTTCTAAACAAAATCCTGCATGTTTTGCATACGGTATGCCATTTTTACCATATTGCACATCTAAGAAATTCCCTGAATAGAATTGCACCCCAGGCTGATTGGTATGTACGGTCATCACACGCTTAGTAGTGGGTTCGCGAACTTCTGCACATAAATGAACTAGGTCATCTTTATTATTTAGAGAATAACAATGATCATAACCACCAACTGCTTCTAAATCTTTTCCAATTGGTTTAAAAGTTCTAAAATCAAAAGGTTTTTTTGAAACTGTTTCAATTTTCCCGTTTGGAATTAAGTCTTTATTTACAGACAAAAATTGATCAGCATTTATCATTAGTGTGTGTTCGCTTACATCTTTTCTTGGATTACCTGACAAATTAAAATATGTATGGTTTGTTAAATTTATTGGAGTATCTGCATCTGTCTTAGCAGTATATTTCATTATTAATTTACTATCATGAGTTAAAGTATAACTCACCTGTAAGTCGACATTTCCAGGAAACCCTTGTTCTCCATCAACACTCCGTCGTGTAAAGCATACTCCAGCTTCATTAAGTGAATATATAATACTGGCTTTCCAAAGCATTTTGTTATACCCATCGAACCCACCATGTAAAAAATGCTTACCTTTATTGTTTGCATCCAAGGTATAAGTTTTTCGATTTAATGTATACTTTGCATTTGCGATTCGATTTGCAAAGCGTCCAACAATAGAACCAAAATATGTATTTTTATCTTGTAAGTAACTATCAAAATTTGAATATCCTAATACTACATCATCTTTAGCACCTTTTCGGGTTGAGTCGATTGCAGAAGGTACAATAATACTTGTAATGGTACAACCATAATTTGTTACTGAAAAAGACATACGCGAATTTTTAATTGTATACAAATAGACTTTTTCACCGTTACTTAAAACAGAGAAAACTTGCTTTTTAATGAACATAATACCTCACTTACTACAGTATATCATATATCAAAATATAAAAAAAGTCCATAATTTATCTAAATAAAGTGCTATATAACTCATTACTTATCCATTTTTTTTCGATAATATAAAGATATAGGAGTAACTTTATGTGTCAATATAAGAATATAGTATTAATAAGTTTCTGCACAATAATGCTTAGCTCTTGTTTAACAACAGGCGCTTCAGTTGAAGATACTAGTACTATGAGTGTACAAGAACTCATTCTTGCAGGGAAAACAAATGAGGTTCAATCTCTGTTTGAAACACCAACAGATATTAATTTAAGTGATGAAAATGGAAATACTGCCTTACATACAGCTGCATTAGTAAATAACGCTGATATCGTAAATTTCTTACTTTTTAAAGGTGCAAACTCTGAGATAAAAAATGCAAATGGGGACACAGCCCTACACTTAGCGCTTAAAAATAACGGCATTGAGTCTGCAAGATTATTAGCAGGCATTGAAAATAATATTTTTGCGCGTGATGGTAATGGCAAGTATGCTATAGAAATTGCATTAGAGCAAGGTGCTCTATATTATGATGTTGTATTAACCAACGAAATAGGAATAAAACAAGATGTATTAGGTCAATCTATCGTGCATTACCTGGTAAAATTTAGAGACATTGAAGGAATAAACTTTGCTATCGCAAATAATATTCCGTTATCAATTCAAGACAATAATGGCAATAGTCCATTACTATTAGCATATAGCCAAAAAGATGCTGATTCAATAGTTATAGCTTCAAAATTAATACTTGCAGATGCAGCTCCAGAACGAGGACGCTATAGTTTTTTTGAAGATTCAGTAAAAATGAGAAATCCATCCCTTAGACTAGATGAGGGACAAACACCTTTACACTTAGCGGTAATTTTACAAGAAGAGTATATGGTAAAGTATTTAATTTCTCAAAACACAAGTATCAATGCAAAAGATAATTCAGGTTCAACAGCTTTACATGAAGCAGTTAGGACAGGGAATGTAAATATTATTACTGACTTATTGGTAGCAGGAGCTGATGTTAATGTACGAGATTCGCTTGGAAAAACACCATTACTTATCATAATGCCAGAAGAAAACAGGTTACTAATTTATGAGTTATTACTAGAATATGGTGCTAATATCAATTCAACTGACTCATTTGGAGATACATCGTTACATATTGCAGCACTAAGTGAAACTAATATTAATGTAATTGAGTTTTTAGTTTCTAAAGGTGCTGATATTAATGAAAGAAACAAAAAGGGTATCACTCCATTGGCACAAGCTGTAGAAAAAAGAGTTGCAGAACACATTTATTTTTATGCTACCCGCGGAGCTGACATTCATGCAGCTGATATTAATAATGTTACTCCATTGTATAAAGCATTAGATGCTGGTATAGATATGACAAGTCAGTTAGTGAATAATAGAAATATTATATCAAGGGACTCAATGGGAAATACAGTGTTACATATTGCTGTTTCGAGAAGTGCAAGTTTAGATCAAATTGAGTTTTTAGTTGATATGGGTAGTGATGTTAATGCCAGAAACAGAAATGGACATACACCACTTTATTTAACGGTTCAAGCAAATAATCGAATTATAGGAGAGTACCTATTATCGACTGGAGCAGATGTATTCTATTCTGATAGCGATAACTCATCACCTCTTCGTTTGGCATTTGAATGGGGAAATGAAGTTCAAGATTGGTTTTTAACATCTGAGGTTATAAAAGCTATTGATGGTATTGGTAATACTCCCCTACATTATGCAGCAGAATGGAAGTTAAATAATGCTGTACTTGCTATTTTAGAAAAAGGGGGAAATCCGAATGCACAAAACTCAAATGGTGAAACCCCAATTTTTAATGCTGCAAAGTCAAACAATATTGAAGCAATCCAAGTGCTCCTCCGTAATGGTGCAGATAAAGATTTAAGAAATTACCTAGGTAATACTATAATTCATAATTGTGTACGTTGGAATGCCACTGATGCGGCTCGCATTGCAATTAGAAGCGGATACAATGTTAATGCACAAAATCTTTCTGGAAAGACTGCGCTACATCAAGCAGCACGTAGCGGACAAAGAGCTATGGTTGAACTCTTGCTAGATGAAGGAGCTAATATACATTCAGCCGATACAGCTGGTCGAACACCTTTAATGGATGCTATTCTCGCACAAAACATTGAAAATGTTCGTATTTTAATTTCTCGCGGAGCAAACACTACTATACCAGAGATGTATGGTCGAAATGCCTATCACGAAGCAGTTGAAACAGAAAATATAGAACTTATAAAACTCATTAGTTCAACCGGTGCAAATCCTTTAGCACGTGACTCACATGGTCGTACTCCTTTATCACAAGCTTTTGAAAAGGATATAAATTTAGTAAGAGCTGTTTTATCAACTGATAACCACCTAACAGATTCAGATGGTAATACACCCTTACATATAGCCCTTATTAATTCAACAGAGTTTTCAATAATTCAATACCTATTACAATCTGGATATTCTCCAGATAGAAGAAACAGTGAGGGTACTACACCACTACTATTAGCAACAAAAAAAGGCAATTCTAAAGTAGTTGAAGCATTTCTAGCAAATTCGGCAGATCCATTTATTACTGATAACTCAGGTGAGAGTCCGTTAAGTTATGCAATTAAGCATGATGCAACAATACTTAACTTAATTATTCAGATTTCAGGAAACCGAAAAGATATAGCAGGAGAAACAATACTTCATTATGCAGCAAGAGAAGCTGACTATGACACAATTCAACGACTCCTTTCAATGGGTCTAGATAGAGAAATAAAAAATATTTCTGGTGAAACTGCATATGATATTGCAATTAGATGGGATAGAGCTGATATAGCAAGATTATTAAAATAAATTATACTGGCTACTCAATTGGGTAGCCTTTTTTTTATAAATTCTAACGAGATATTCAAACATTATCAAACATGACAAAGTTACAAATGGCCCATAGTTCTATTGCTCTTTACAATAAAAAAGGTTATAGTATAGCTATGAGTGAATCAACAGAATGGCTCGACAATGCATATGAGCAAGTACTAGCTGAAGAAAAACGTGGCTTGGAACGAAGACGAAAAAATGATCCAACATTAAAAATTGAAGATATACAAGGTATACTGGATAACTTATATATCAGTGATGGGAATAACTGGGAAGGCAGAGGACCTCTAGCAGATGTAGTAATAACAGCAACCATAGCAGCATATGAATTATACATAGCTGAATGGAAAAAGGAAATCTCTGCATAGTTTACTATTCTAAAAATAATTTTTTTGTGTTTTTTAGTACGATATTTGCAAGTTCTTCATTAGTAATTTGTAAAATCTCTGATACATAATTATAAATATGTTTAACTAATATTGGTGTATTTATAGTACCTCTTTTTGGCACAGGTGCTAAGTATGGTGCATCTGTTTCGAGTAATAATAACTCTTATGGAATATAATTCATTAATTGTTTTGTATTTTCAATTTGATTTTTCTTTGTATATGTTACTGTTCCGGAAAGAGAAATATACCAACCAAGATCTAAAAACATTTTAACTTCTTCAATGCCATATGAATAACAGTGAATTACTCCCCTATTCCATCCGATATTTTTGATACATTGATATGTTTCTACTGCTGCATCTCGTGAATGAACAATTACTGGCAGATTTAACTTTTGTGCAAGCGAAATTTGCATTTCAAATAGTTCTTCTTCAGCACTTAGTATATACTCTGCCTTATGACCATCTATCAATCCTGTTTCATCAGCCTTATTCCAATTGCGATCTAACCCACATTCACCTATAGCACATACATTATGAGTTTTATTATACATAAGTATGTGTTCTTCAAGTATTTTTAATATAGAGTGTCTATTTAAAATTGCTTCTCTATCAGGCCAAATACCTGCAGAGTAATGAAACATTTTATATGCCTTTTCTTTTTTTTCATCAACCAAACTAGTTTCTATTAGATTTTTCATAAACGAGATATGACTAGATAAATCATTAGCATCAGTTCCAATATCTAGCACAAATGGAACACTGCTATCAACAAGCTCATTAATCAATGAAGACATATCATAACCTCTTTGTTGTATCATGTGCATATGGCAATGTGTATCAGTAAACATAACGTATAATAACATATATTAGACAAAAGCTTCAAGATATGCTATAATAAAGTATGGCGAATTTTAATACTTATTTAGAAGAAATGATTTTATCCGCATCAGGATGGAGGGGCATTTTTGCCTCTTCTCAAGATGAACAAGATTCAACAGAAGAAATATTAGATGAACATAAATATCTTGTAGCCCTTGCAGCACAGGCTTTTTCACAGTACATAAAAGAAAAAACGAGCAAAAAATATACATTGATAGTTGGGCGTGATTCTAGACCTACAGGAAAGGTAATTTCAGATGTGATGATTAAAACAATTCTTGCTTTTGATATTGATGTAAAATATATTGGTATAGTAGCTGCCCCAGAAATTATGGCATATGCAAAGATGTTTGATGGATTTGTATATATTTCAGCAAGTCATAACCCAATAGGCCATAACGGCATAAAGTTTGGTTTATCAGATGGTGGAGTAATTCCAGGAGATGAAGCTGCAAAGCTAATAAAACGATTTAAGGAATTGTGTTTATCAGATAACAGCAAAGAAGAAGCAAAGCATTTTTTAAGCTCAAGCAATGCTGAACAATTACAAAATGTATATTCAAATGAGGCTAAGTATAAAAAAGAATCATATGAAACGTATTTAGAGTTTAGTAAACTCGTAATTTCGGGTGAAAACAATATAGATAAGCAATTTTCATTTTTTGAAAACATTAAAAACTCTGTTTGTGAAAAGCCTCTCACAATTGTTTGTGATATGAATGGTAGTGCCCGAACAAAAACAATTGATAAAGATTTCTTTAATAATTTAGGAATTAATTTTGTAGATTTTAACAATATTCCAGGTAGAATTGTACATGAAATAATACCTGAAGGCGACAACCTAAAACATTGTGCAAAAAAAATTGAAGAACTTCAGACTCTAGGGCATAAAGAGGCACTATTAGGGTATATGCCAGATTGTGATGGAGATAGAGGTAATATAGTTTTTTGGAACGAACGTAAAAATAAAGCAGAAATTTTACAAGCCCAAGAGGTTTTTGCACTATCAGTGCTTTCTGAGTTTGCATATGCAGTTTATCGCACAGAAAACTTAAAAGAATTAAAACTTGGTGTTTCTGTTAACGGTGCAACATCTATGAGAATCGATGAAATTGCTTCAGCTTTTAATGCAAAGGTATTCAAAGCTGAAGTTGGTGAAGCTAATGTAGTTAATTGTGCAAGAGAAAAACGTGAAGAAGGATATAGTGTTCCCATTATGGGTGAAGGATCAAATGGTGGTAATATAACGCACCCTGCAGCTGTACGAGATCCGATTAATACATTATTCGCATTAATTAAACTGCTAACAATTCGTACAAGTGATAATAAAAAAGGTCTATTTGAGCTATGGTGTATTAACTCAAATCAAGAAAGTAAATTTAATGAAGACTTTGGATTAGTTGATATAATGGATACACTACCACAGTACCTAACGACTGGTGTTTCGGATGCACGAGCCTTATTAAAAATTAATACACGAAATCACTTTCAACTCAAAGAGAGTTTTCAACTTGAGTTTGAAAAAGAATGGAGTCTTCGCAAAGACTATCTAAATAAAACATATGGTATTGTACGCTGGCAAGCTGCGAGTACTGTTGGAACAAAAGAAATTCTTGGTGTTAGTAATTTTAGAGACTCTGGAACTGGCGGACTTAAAATTAGATTTTTTAATGAGAAAGATGATGTTATTGCAACATTGTGGATGAGAGGAAGTGGCACTGAACCTGTATTCAGAATAATGTGCGATGTAAAAGATAATAATATATTGTTAGAAAAAGATTTATTAGCCTGGCAAACTAAATTACTTGAAAATGCTGACAAAATTTGATACAATAATAAAAATAAATAAGGTGGCAAACCATGGGCGCACGAGGTGAACTATTCACAACACAAATCGTTTTAGACAATAGATCATATTTTTTTAATGTAAAAGAAAACAGATCTGGTGATGTATTTTTACAAATTGTTGAAAGTAAAAATAAAAATGGAGAATCATTTGATAGACATCAGATTGCAGTTTTTTCTGAAGATATGCAAAAATTCTGTAAGGGATTTGAAACAGCTCTTTCTTATATTGAAAAAGAGCGAAAAGAAAAAGCAAAAAAGGCTTTGGCGAAAAAAAATGATAAGAAGGCAGTTTATAAGTCATCATTAAAAAGAGACAGTGATTCTGAAAGAGCTAAAAAGCCATTAAAAAATCCAGATGTAAAACGAACGGGAAGAGTTCATGTTGTGTCTAAAAGAACAACTGATACAGAGTAATTAATAAGAAAAACTTTTTCTCTGTATAGGTGATGGCCCAATTTTATTGCAAATTGTTCTGTGCTCTAAAGTTGGGTATCCCTTATGTTTTTCATATCCATACTCTGGATATATTTTTGAATATTCACACATTATTCTATCTCTCTCATTTTTAGCAAGTATTGAAGCAGCCATAACAGCAGGAACTGTGGCATCTGCTTTGGCTAAAGTTTCACACGCAACATTTATATCAGGCTTAAAAGTTCCATCAACTACGCATGAGATTTCGACACCTTGAAACTTATTTTCCAGCATTAAACACATACTTTCGAAAGCCTTCTTCATAGCCAATAGACTAGCCTGTAAAATATTTAAATCATCAATTTCATTATGCTCGACCCGGGCTGTTGCCCACGCAATTGAATGTTTTTTTATTTCAATTTCAATTGAAAGGCGCTTTTTTTCACTCAACTTTTTTGAATCATTTAGAATATCTAGTGGAAAATCATCACTTAATATAACACTTCCTGCAACTACAGGTCCCGCTAGCGGCCCTCTACCTGCCTCATCTATACCACATACAAACACTTTTAATCCTTATTCATTCAAAAGGTAGGTATAACCTTTAATATTGTTTCCAACTACTTCATTTTCATTGCTGCGCTCATCAACCCAAACAGCAGGATAGGATTTATGTTGTAGTATATCACCTTCATAAATAAATGAGTTATTCTGAAGTGTGAATGATGAGTCAATTAACTCAATACTTCTACTATGTTGCCCAATATTTGTAAAAGAAGAGTCTGCTACTTGAACAATTGAGTCAATAGTACTGATTCCAACTGAAGTTTCTGAACTTAAAACATTACGATTTTTTACAAATTTTAAAGTTGAATTACTTGCTCTAATTCCAGCACCGTACGCTTCAGTTTGTACTGTTAAACCTGAGTTCAGCATATCTAACTTACTATTAGTAATATCAATAAGTGTTGCATTAATGCAACCTATAAGAAGAAACTCAGTATTTTCAAATAGTAACGTTGAATTATTTGCACTTATAAATGTTGTGTGTAATTGGTTTGGTTTATTTCCTACACGTTGTTCTAAAGTGCCACCAGAAAATTTTGTTATTGAATTAACAACTTCAATATTTGAATCCTGAGTAAATAATAATCTTGATGTGTCTGTTAATATAAAGGCAGTATCTTTTGTAATAGTTAAGCTAGGAACTTCATTAAAAAATCCATCAATATAAATATTTTGTAAGTTGGTTTTATTTAATATCTTTATCATTTGATTGATATCATTAAAAGGCCTGTCCTTTGTTCCTATCCCAAGGTCATCATTAGAAACTTTACGCTCCTGGATATAATAATTATAGGGGTCTACAACTGATGAAAAACTAACAATTTCACTACTGTTGCCAGCAAGGTCTGTTGTAAACATATAAAGAGTATATAATAATGCCCGCCCAGAGGTATTAGTTAAAGTGAGTGTATTAGATTCTAACGGTAAGAAAACTTCTTTGTTGATAGAATTACTATTATATAATTCTGGCTTTTCCGCAGAGTTAAATCCATTTGAAGAAGTAATTGGTGTTGGTATATAATATTGCACTCTGTCACTAGTTTGAATATTAATTGTTATATTATCTCTGGCATACCCACTTGAATCTGTTGTAGTAAAAACGGGTGTATCTGGTGCAATTTTATCAAGAATAAAAGTGACATTAAATGTACCTTGTTTAATTCCCTCATAGTAAATATCTATATCCTCGGAAAAACCAAACGCATCACCTAAAAGAGTATCTATAAAATAATTCTCTGATAACATTGTAAGCTTACCATTATTGCTCCAACCAAATTTAAATCTAGGGTCGGATAAAGAAATATTTACTGGAGTATTAACTGCTGCACTACTAGGAACACCCAGTAATGTTGGTTTTTTCGGTAAGAAAAAAGTGTTAAACGTATCTTCGCTAACTGCTCTCCACGAGATTGTCTTATCATCAGTGCGATCAATATATATTCTACCAGAGCTACTTTGACGTAGAGGCTGGCCATCAATCGAGTAAATTATTGCTTCATCTGTCTTAAATGAAACATAGTTCCAATCACTCACTTCAATAGGATATTGAGTATTTAAGAGTTGGGACTCATCGAAGAGCATATCATTACCGAGTTGTAATACATATTTATATGGTATTGAATTATCATAAAGTGTTAAGTTAATAAAACGTTTAAAATTTAGTTCACCACCAATTTGTAAAGCCTGACCATTAAAAACTGCAGAGTTTTGTCCTAAACTATACTTCACAGTTGAGGGAATACGTAGTGGGTTTTCATAATCTAATATGACAGTTGGATCATTACTAGTTATTGGAATATAACTAGGAGGAGACTGTAAATTTACTGAGTATTCAATAGAGTATGATTGTGAAGATTTGTCAGGTGCAACAACTCTAACAGCTACTTTCACATCACCTGAAAGTTCTAATAATACAGGTCCATCGTATGCAAATCCAGAAACTAAGGGGTTTTCACCAGTAAGAGAATAATAAGCTTCATATCCATCAGGTAGATTTAATACTAAGCTTTGATAATTAGCCCAAAGCCCGCTTGTCGGTGAAATCACAGTACTTTGTGCATATAATGAAAACAATCCAATAAGCAAGGAAAATAATATGAGAATAAATCTTTTTTTACAATTACTGCAATACTTCATTACATACTCCTAAAACACAGAGCTATTTATATAATGGCTCTAAAACATCACGCAATTCAGGATCAATTTTATAAAAGTGCTCTTCTCTCTCTTCTTTTGTAAGACCAACTAATTCGTGGTTTAAGTAATGTAACCAGCTATCATTATCACGATTAGCCATTTCAAACTTTCTACACCAGTAATCAGGCTGTATTGGAAGCTGATCTTGCTGTGCTGTAAAATATTTATAATCATGTACTGCAATTTTAATATCACTTCGCGGAACACCTTTTTCTAAGATTACCTCTACTAAGTGATTGATTGTTTTTCCTGTATCAAATATATCATCTACAAGTAAAACCTTATCACCTGCCCTTAAATGATCAGGTGAATATGTCCAACCGTCTATCATTACTTTACTATTTTCACGTATATCACTATAAGAGCGGGCTACAACTGCAGCAAATAAAACTGGTCTAGATTCTTTGTTATATAATTTAAAATATTCACTTAAAACATTCGCAACATATGCACCTCCTCTCAGTGAAACATAAATTATATCTGGAATAAAACCATCACTTACAATTCTATGAGCCATTTTTAATGTGTTGTTTCGAATCGTATCTGAACTAATAAATTCTTTCATAATAAATAATATCTCCTAGTACTATCATACCACACCTCGTAGGGTTTGGGCAAGTTCTTTCCATACAACTTTGTCATCTTCACTTAAAGCGTCAAAATCCTTTTGTTTTCCCCATGCTGAAAAGTCAATAAAGGTATTTGTTCTCTCCAAGAGTTTTAAATAAACTTCAATGTGAAATTTAGAAAGCCATAAAGGTATTTTTTTCGAATATTGAATGAGCTTAGCATAATGAGGAACACAAAGACCTTGTGAATTTGTAAAAAACTCAATTAGCTCTGTATCTGACTTTGAACTAGCTTTATCTTTTACTTCAGTCAAAAAAGTTAAAAATTCCTTTTCAATTCTCATCTGTTCGTGACATGCTGGACAAGGTTCCTTATACTTTCTCATTTTCTTTTTATTAAAATCATCGATATAATCTGTTAATGTCCCTTGCCCTAAAATGGCTACAGCAAGGCCATCTCTGTAGGAAAGTAGAATTTTAGAATGATTATTACAAAAGCCACCAGCTAGCCTATACTGTGCTCTAAACGTTCTGTCTGAGATGTGTTCAAAAAGCATTCCATCTATATAACGGTTTATACGTTCATTAATGATAGTACAAAGCGGGCATCCAGGTTTTTCGCAAGCTTTTTGTAATGCAAAATAATTTACGTGTTGTTCAGCCATATAATAATTATACGCTATAATATCACTAAAAACAAGTAGAAAATATAAAGAAAGTCTATACAAGAGGTTCTAAGAATTTATTTTATATAATTCACCATGTCTATAAATGAGAGATTCCTCACAAAGTAATTGACTAGCTTTGACTAGACGCTCAATAGGTAGATTTTCAAACTGCGAAATATTCTCTAAGGTGAGCCCATCCTTACATGTATCATTTGTAAGTTGTCGCAAAATTGCACCTCTTGCCTGCCTTACAGAACCTTCAAATTTTGATTGTTTTGTATAATGCTTACTGATTCTATTTGGATTTTTAACGACTTTCTTTAGCTCAGATCCATAGTCCATGAGTGCATAATACCACTTTCTAGGATCTTCAGTATATAATGTTTTTTCAATGAGAGGAAATATTTCATTATCATGAATAGGTTCAGTATTTTCAACATCTTTCAATCTATCTTCAAAGAAAAAAAACAAAAATACACTTCTAATATTAGTTTCAATAAAAACTTCAGGATTATTAAATGCAAAGGTGGAAACAGCCCGCGCAGTATAGGGACCAATTCCTGGCAACATTTCAAGTTCTTTTGGACTAGACGGAAAGGGCTTGCCTTCTTTTTTAATAATTCTAGAGATTTCAATTGCAGAATTTTGCAAAAAACGAGCTCTTCTATTATAACCAAGACCGCTCCACATTGACAGAACATCTACTAGTGATGCTTTTGCAAGGTGGTGAACACTTGGAAACATATTTAGCCAGTCTAGATATTTTTGTACCACTCTTTCTGTTTGTGTCTGTTGAAGCATAATCTCTGATACTAAAATTTTATATGGATCAACAGTCTGTCTCCATGGAAATACCCTACCTTTTTCGTCATAGTGATTGAGGATTGTTTTTTGAAATTCTATTACAGATGGTGCTTTGCTCATTATATTTTTATAATAAGGCCTTTTTGTTCTAGGTTTTCTAATATTATTGTAACAATTTGTTCAGGCTTATGTAAGTCTGTATCAATAGCTAAGTCTACAAAAGAATAATCATTATTATTGATGTTATAAAGCTTTTTATACCGTTCAGAATCTTCAGAATCTCTCATTCGAGTAAAGACTGCTATGTCTACTAAGTTGCCCCCTTCTCTATCCTGTATCCTTTTTGCTCTCACTTCATCGCTTGCTAAAAGGAACACCTTAAAATCGGCTTCTTTTAACATCCAAATAGCTAATCGAGAACCTAACACACAAGATTCTTTTTTTGCTAATTCTACTTGGCGTGTGTCTACGGTGACATCAAAGGTATCATCCGTTTTTGCTTTTTCTATAATTTCAGGTAAGCTTAACCCTACTTCATCTACTAAGGAGCGAAATGTAAAGTTTATCATGTTGATATTGAGTTTTTGGGAAAGAAGCGTACTAATCGTTGTGTTTCCACAGCCACTTTTTCCCGATATAGCAATACGTAATTCTTTACTGATTGGTAGTTTGTAGTTCATGATTAGATTATACCAAAATTATGTATAAGTAACAATTATTTTTTTAATATATTTTAAAGAATTTTCAAAGAAATTCGTCATCAGTTAAAATGCCGGAGCCCGTAATTGGAATTATATCTCCAAGATATCTTGGTTTACTTTTTAGTATTTCAACATCTAAAAAGGCTTTAATACGAGCTAAGCTTTCTCTTATTGTGTTATAATTCTTCCTGTAAGGCAAATTATGCGTTGCATACCCTTGCACCT
>CAYJGO010000041.1:0-14088 GCA_964369855.1 uncultured Treponemataceae bacterium
GCAACAATACAAAAGTTGCGTTTTAATTTTAAATCTTTCATTGTACACCATTTTATAGGAAAAAGGTGGAATTGTCTATACATGTAGAAAAAAAGTACTTGCCTACCTTTATTCTTTTCTTATTAAAACAAAAACAAACTATCTAAAGGAGCTCCGACTGAAACTGAAACTTCAAAGTAACCACTTTTGCGTTTTTGTGTAAAAGTCTCGATAATAACTACATCTTCATTTTCGGTAATTGTAGTACGTAATATTTGGACAGGGTCGTGAATTGAGAAACCTGACTCATCTGCTATACTTCCTCGAACAATTGACTGTATCGTGTATTGATTTTTATTACCAACTGATGAAGGTATAAGCTCCATTCCAAACATCGGATAAATCATTTTATAACCGATATCTCTTTTGTATATCGAATAGCCGGGATTTTCAGGGCGTACTTCTAGATACATTGGGATTATTTCTTCTATTGAGCCCTCAGTTTCTTTTACACCAAGTGTTACAACTGTATCGGGAATCATTTGTATAAGTAAAAATTGTAGTTCTTCTATACCTCTAATAGGAATACCGTTAAGCGAGGTAATAATATTACCCCTTTCTATTCCGGCTTTATTTGCCGAACCTCCTGGCATAGTATATAAAACTTCAACACCAAAACCCTGTAAATCCGATGGGAACTCTTTTATTGTTCTTCCATATGCTCCAATCCACGAATGCTTAACTTCTCCACTTGAGTATAATGGAGATATTATTGATTTAACATATTCGATTGGAATTGCAAAAATTAATCCTTGTAACGATGTTAAGCGTGCAAACACAACGACTTGTACATCCCCGCGTGTGTTGATTATTGGGCCACCTGAATTGCCAGTATTTATGGCTGCATCAATTTGCATTACTGCTGCGGTCGATAAAAGGTTTCTATCAAAAGCTGAAATAATACCAGAAGTAATTGTGTTTTCAAGGCCAACTGGTGAACCTATAGCAAAAATAGAATCTCCTACTTCAAGGTTTTCTGATGTACCTAATGTAAACACATAGGGAACAGGTACTTCTGTTTTAATTAAGGCAATATCTAAGTCTTTATCCCAGCCAATAACTTTAGCAGGAATTCTTGTTTCATTATCTGTTGACAGTTTTATATAAAGGCGCGAATATCCTTCATACTCTGGGTCTACTAACTCTTCTATAACATGATGGTTGGTTATAATATACCCCCGCTCATCAATAAAAAAACCAGAACCTAGTTTCCTATTTGCAAAACCTCTACCGCCTTCAACTTTGACACCTAAATCTACCCATACAGTAACTACTCCTTTAGTATATGTTGACATGGTACTTGCTGTATCATCTTCAGTGGATAATTGGGGTAAAGAATTATATGAAATTTGTGCCATTTGATGTGCCGTAATAAACTCAGCACTTAAACTGGCTTTTAGTAACTCATGAGTATATGCATTCATTGAAATAACAGAACTTGATAACTCTAAGGCCTTAAACCATTTTTCTTCGTTGATAAAAAAATAAAATGTTTCATATATATACTCTAATGTTTTTAAATATAAATTTTTTGCAGCATTTGATTCTGTTTCTGCAAACAATAAATGAGCATGCCACAATACATGTATTGGGCTATCAATAATAGTCTTTTCTAACAATGAAATTTCATTTTCTAATATTTCATTATCTGTATAATCTGGCCTAATATACTCTTCAACTCTTCCAGATTGACACGCAGATAAAAATATAATTAAAAAGCATACAATAGCCGTAAATCCCGTATTACTCGTAAAAAACTTCACCAAAATATTTATCCCCATTTCTTATACCAATAATTCGCATATACTGTTGCTGTGAGTTATTCCAGATTAAATCTGTAGCAATAAGTGCAATATCAGAAGTATTTAAAGAAGACAGTTCTCGAATAACGAGTTCAGCCCAATCACTTCCAACATCATCACCAATCCAATAAAAATCATGTATTCTATCTTTAACTACGGCTTTACCGTTAGAAAATACAGGAATACCATCTCGCAATTGAATCGAGACAGTTTCCTTTGTTTGTGGGTGCACATATTGAATTGTCTGTTCAATTTTTTGTGCATCTTGTATAAACCTGACTTCCCAAACACCATCGCCATTATTATCCCATGTAACAATATCTCCACCAACAATCATAAACTCATGTGAAAAATCATCAATACCATCTTTATTTAGGTCTATTAACACTTTATCAATATAATACCCCTTTGCAACATGCTCAAATCCAAATATTGAATTAAGCCGGTTCTCATCTGGGTTAGATAATTCTTCTGTTTGCATAAATATTTCAATACTTTCAAAATACCCATCACGGTCGTTATCAACGTGCCTAGATACTAACTGTCCATTATTAAATTCTGCATACGCATAGGGTATTACATCTTGTTTATATTCTATGTGCTTTACAACCCCATCTAATAAGGTATAATATGCCATTGAGTCAAGATACTCGCTCGTATGTTTTTCAATTGCATAAGATGCATTAAAAAGAGCTAAATCATCAAGCGCAGTTAAAGAATTACTGATTTGCGGTATATAGAATGAATAGTTTAGGTTATGTAGAAAGACCTCATCTGCAACTACATAAAATGGAGTCCATGACAGCTTATTATGTACGATAAAATATTTAGTTTGAGAATTATAATTATCAACTGATTGTATTAAAGGCCAAGCACTATAGGTGATTAAAGTCTCTTCTTCAACCATTTCAACACTTTGTGGTACACCAAAATCTACTGATGAGGACCACATAATTTTGCCATCTTGATTCTCATCATACTCAATCATTGAAGGTCTCCCACGCTCATACTTAACACTCATTTCCGAATAGAGATCCCCATTAGTGTCAAAAAATAGTGTACCATCAAAACCTCTAAAATATTCAAGAAGCTGTACCCTAACATCATCAGTGTTAACAATGTATACAAAATCTATAAGTGTCTCATATGAAATGGAATCAAAAAAATCTCGTATATAATCAAATGCAATTTGCTCAGTTATAAGCCCAGATTCTAATGCGTAAATCGCATATAACGGATTTTTTTCGCCTGTAGCATTCCATGCCCGTAATAAACGCACTTTTTGCTCCACTGAATCAGAAAATATTGCCGCATACAATAGTCCAGTATTGCTCGTATTTATATACGATAGTGCTCTATTTATAAATATATCAGCTAATACTTTTTGTTCTTGCGTAGTTGTCTGTAATACAAATGGTTGAACCTCTTCTAATTCAAATAGTACTGTGGCCTCATCGCTAATGCCAAAAGTACTGCTAGTATCAGAGTCAGCATTTAATTCTATTACTTCGTCATCTAAAAGACTATCGTTTATATGTACACCACTGCTCTTGGAAGCAGAAACAAAATCCAATAAACCCTGTCGAACATATCTATATTCATATTTAAAAAATATGTCATCATATTCTGTATTATTTGGATACTGACTAACACCTTCTAAAATAAGGCTACGAGCCACATCAACATTACCTATGATATAATTTGCTTGAGCCCTAATAAGATTTGCCTCAGCCGACAGTAAAGGAGTAGGTACGTCTAAAAGGGCTAGTGCTAAACTGGGTTGATTTACGCGAGCATAATATTCGGACAACAATAATCTCGCATCATCACTAGAATATTCATACCATTGCAACTGCAAGCATGTTTCTAACAGAGGTATCACCTCAAATGCGTCCTTACCTTGTTCAATAAAACTTAATGCTTGCAAGTAATAAAAGTCTGCTATTGTCTCGTCATATGTTAATGCAAGCACACTGACTGAATAAACTTGCTCATAATTACCTACAGCAAACTCTTGTTTAGCTCTTTGTAACAAACGCAAAGAGCTAGAATTAAAGGTGCTTGGATTACTAGGCATACTTTCTGTTCTAGTGTTTGCTGTTTGTGTCTCTTGAGAAAACAATAACATAGTACGTAACAAGAGTAATAGAAAAATAAAATACCTTCGTACCATATAAACTCCTAACTGCAGTAAAATTTCTAAGCCTACTTAGACTCTTCATCTCTCTTTAAATGAATATGAGGTCCTTCCAATCCAGTGCCTGACTCTTGCTCATTTTCAGAAAAAACTTCTAGGGGTTTAAATCCCAAAAGCTTTCGTATTTCACTATCTGATAAAGTTTCCTTTTCAATTAGTGTCTTTGTCAACAAATCTAGCTTCTTTCTATTTTTAGTTAAAATACCTTTACAAGTTGCAAGTGCTTCATCAAGTATTTTCTTAACTGCTAAATCTATTTTTTTAGCACTATCTTCTGAATATCCCTTGCGTCTTTCTATTTCTTTGCCCATAAAAATAGGCTCATCTTCTTGCCCAAAAGCTATAGTCCCAATATCCTCAGCCATACCCCATTCGCAAACCATTCTTCTAGCAATATCAGTTGCTCTTTGTATATCATTTTGTGTTCCAGTTGTAGTATCACCATATACAATTGATTCAGCTGCATACCCGCCAAACATTATTACCAGTTGATCTTTTAACCATGATTTTGTATGTGAATAAGAATCTTCTTTTGGTAAGCCCATTGTTAATCCGAGAGCTCTACCACGTGGGATAATAGTAACTTTATGCAAAGGAGATGCATTCTTTAAGTAGTAATAGGGAAGAGCATGGCCGGCCTCATGACATGCCGTCATTGCTTTTTCTTTTTCTGGCATAACCATACTTTCTCTTGCAACACCCATTAATTGTTTATCTCGAGCTTCTTCCATTTCATCAAATGTTACTTTTTTCTTGTTTTTTCGAGCTGCAAAAAGTGCCGCCTCATTTATAAGATTCGCAAGCTCTGCACCACTCATACCAGGAGTAGCCCTTGCTATTTTATTCAAATTAACGTCATCTGAAAGCTTTATCTTCTTTGAATGAACTTTTAGTATGGCTTCTCTTTCTTTAATATCTGGAAGAAGAACACTTACTTGCCTATCAAATCTACCAGGGCGTAACAAGGCTGGATCTAAGACATCAGGTCTATTTGTTGCGGCAAGAATGATAATGCCATCTTTGTTTTCAAAACCGTCCATTTCTACAAGCATCTGATTAAGTGTTTGCTCTCTTTCATCATGACCACCGCCAAATCCAGCGCCACGAGCGCGTCCTACCGCGTCAATCTCATCTATAAATATAATTGCAGGTGCACTTTTACGACCTTGTTCAAAAAGGTCTCTAACCCTACTCGCACCGACACCAACAAACATCTCAACAAAATCACTACCCGAAATATGTAAAAAAGAAACGTCAGCTTCTCCTGCTACCGCTCGTGCCAGCAAGGTTTTACCTGTACCAGGACTACCCACAAGTAAGACGCCTGTTGGTATTTTTGCACCAATTCCCTCATATTTTTTAGGGTTCTTTAAAAAATCAACAATCTCTTCTAATTCGCGTTTTGCTTCTTCTTGTCCAGCAACATCTTTGAAAAGTACTTTCCCCTTGCTGTTTGAATCAAAAACCTTTGCCCTACTTTTGCCAAACTGCATTCCTCGACTATTTTGCATTGAATTCTGTCGCATATGCATAATTATAAATAGAACTAAAACAAGTAAGGGTAAAAACAATAAAATATTTGAAATTATCCCAGGAGATGTTGCAATTCCTGTTACAATAACACCATTCTCTTCTAAAAGAGGTATAAGCTTTTCATCATTGTACGGTATAGTTGTTTCAAATACAGTTTCTTGGCCTGTAGAGTTTTTCTTTGTACCTTCAATACTTTTTTGATCAGTAATAACAACTTCTATGACATTTTTCGATTCTACAGCAGATAAAAAGTCTGTATAAGATATTTGTGAGGCACCCTTAGTTTGATTATTTAATAACATGTATAAACCTAAAAATCCAATCATCAAAATAAATAAGGTCATTCCAAATCTGCCTGACGGTTGATTATTTTTTGTATAGTCAGAATTTCTATTATTATTTTTATTATTCTGTGGGTTAAATTTATTATCACTCATAATTATTCCTTTTAAAATATATAGCAACTGTTTCATCACTATTATTTTCACTTCTTTTGACATACCAATTTGGATAACCATATAATTGAGCAAAAATACATTGTAACTGTCCATTGTGTTCAAATACTGGTATCCTATGACGATCTTCTATGGTAACTCGCCACTGAGAAAATATTTTTTTGATGGTTTTATGTTTACCATCTGCTGTTTTAATCTTATCTCCTTCATTCTTTTTTCGAATCAGAATAGGAAGACTAAACTCGCCAATATAAAACTCTCCTATTTCAGTATCGGCTAATTTTTGTGGTTTCTGCACTTGTACAAGAAAAGTACCTGTATTTGTTTTATATTCACCACACTCAGTAATAACTATATCATTAAATGCTTCCCTATAAGTATCTTCTGCTTTTTGAAAAGCCTTTCTTATTATAATATACTCTTTATTTTGAAAAATTTCTATTCCAGCCCCTTGTACCCTTTTTTGTCCTTTTGCACAGGATTGAACAAGTTTATAAGGTATTCTACCTTGAATACCTGCTATAGAAAAACCCTTATACAGAAGTCGAACTCTAACAGGATAGCCCAGATTAAAAAACTTCTCTTTTTCAATTCGTACATCATTTCCGAGCTCCCATTTTAATTCTTTTGTGCACGAATCGATAAAAAGATGCTCTTCGTATGCTTTTTCTGCTCCGTTTAATACTCCAGTATCCCATCCAATGAAATTTTCATACAAAACTGGAATTAACCTATGCCTAATGCGATTCCTATAATACAAACAGTCTTCATTTGTACTATCAATGCAAAATGGAATATTATTTTTTTCTGCATATTCCTCAATAATCGTTCGTGAAATTGATAGCAAGGGTCTAAAAAGCATTAATGTGTTGTCGTTTTTATTTATATCTTGTATAGGGTATTTTGTGTACTGAAGAATACCTGCACTAGCCGTACCTGAAATTCCAGCGCAGGAACCTTGTAAAAAATGTTGAACGAGTGTTTCAAGCTGGTCATCCCTATTATGTGCAAAAAAAACGTAATCAACCATCTGCTCCACTGCATACCTTTGAATCTGCAAGTAGCGCTCATGCCGTGCTGCATCTTCAATACCCCGTTGACGATCGTTACTTAGCGCTTTAATATATCCTTTTTCAAGGGTCACAATTGTGCAATTTATTTTTAAAACATCCTTACAATAATTTTCAACTAATTGTACATCATTTCGTGATTCATCTTCGCCACGAATATTATGATTGATACTAATAACCGAAAGATGAATATTTGATGCACAGGCTAGTTTATGCATTGCATGCAACATAACTTGTGAATCTACACCGCCTGAGACGGCAAGCGCTATATGTATTGCTTTATTTACATCGTTATTATTTAAAACATGTGGTATATAAAACTGTATATGTTTTTTTATTTCATATACTAGTGTGTCGTTAGGTGACAAAAGCGAACCTTGGGGTTCTTGATCTAGAGCCCCCAAGGTTTTAAGGTTTTTCATTGTGTTGATTAGCGCATTGGTCGAACTGTTGCAACAACATCATCTGCATTTGTTAAGACTGTGATGTTTGATGCAAAAGGAAGATCTTTAATACAAAGAGAAGCATTTAAGGCAAGTTTTGAAACATCAGCCACAATTCTAACAGGTAAATCTTGTGGCATGCATTTAATTTCAACTTTAGAAGCACCTTTCTCAAATACACCACCATCACGAACACCAACAGGATTTCCGCTTGTTAGGATTTTCATTGTCGCTACAAGTGGCTTATCTTCATCAATAACATGAAAATCCACGTGAATATTTTTATCTAATATGATGTTATAATCTGTAGACTTAATAAATGCAAGAGTTCCTTTACCCCCATCAACAACAAGTGAAATCAAGGTAGTAGGTGTTGCTTGCTTCCACACCTTAAAAAATTCAGATTCAGCAATCTCTAGCATTCCTGCTTCGCCTTTTGAATTGTACATAACTGCAGGCAGTATTCCTTTTGCACGTAATCTTCGTGCAACACCTTTACCTGATTCAGTTCTAGTTTTTGCATTAATAACTAATCTTTCCATACTTTTCTCCATATAATGTAATGAGAAAAACAATATGTGTGTGAAAAAAGGCTTTATAAGTGAATGTATACCTTTTCACATACAGTTTACTGTATTGTAGATAAAAAGGTATGTTCTTAAGCACCCCATCGTTCATCACGCCAGAGTTTTTCTGTAACTGAGTCGGCAGGATTCGAACCTGCGGAATGCCGATACCAAAAACCGGTGGCTTACCACTTGCCGACGACTCAAAATATCACATACATATCACCTGCACCTCTCATAAACAAAGAAGCAGAAAACATGTGATGTTTCATAACAACGCTTTTAGACCGTTAGTCTTAGTCTTCGAGTGCCGAAACACCCACTTCAACATTACCAGCCTCGAACTCTGCAAGGATTCTATCTTGCAATTCTGTCCTAAACTCAGGAGTGATTGGATGTGCAACATCCTTATAATCACCACCACTTGTTTTGCGGCTAGGCATAGCAATAAATAAACCCGTTTTGCCTTCAATGATTTTTACATTGTGCACTACAAAGCAATCATCGAAAGTGACAGTTACATAGGCCTTCAATTTACCCTCAGAATCCATTTGTCTAATTCTAATTTCGGTAATTTGCATAAACACCTCACTTCAGCTCATTTCTAAAGTCATTGTATAACTACTGTTATACACTGCATTGTACGCACCATAATAATCTACTCAGATTATCTAGGGCCTATAGAATCGGTCTTGTTAAACAACAATCCCATTCTAAACACAATTGGGTGTAGGCTTTCTTAGCATTCTCTTCCAAATCGAAAACACCGTAAACGGTAGATCCAGATCCACTCATTTGAGTGAACAACGAACCATGCATACGCAAGCTTTTAATAGCTTCTTTTATACAAGGATGTTGTTCTACAAGTAAATCTGTAAAACTGTTTGTAAAACTCCAGTTAGAAACAGGCTCCAAATAATCATCCTCGATTTTGTCGACTGTTAAAAACGCAGGTGTTCTAATTTTGTCTATATGTTCATCAAAATATGCAAATGCATCTTTTGTTGAACTATGAACGTCCGGTTTAATAAGAACAAAAAATACATCATTTCTTGCTTTTATATTTCGAACGAATTCACCACGTCCTGTTACAATGGCAGCACCATTGTATAAAAAAAACGGTACATCACTTCCTATTTCTAAGGCAATGACCCTTTTTTCTTCAATACTCAGGTTTGTCTCAAATAATTCATCCAAGGCATTTATTAACGCTGCTGCGTTGGATGATCCTCCACCGAGGCCAGCTCCAGAATAAATACGCTTAAAAAGCGTTACTTTTATCCCTTGTTGAATACCAGTAAAAGCACAGTATTCATGATACGCTCTTGTCAAAGTATTAACTTTAGGTAAGTCAATATTTGATATCAGAACACACCCACGATTTTTTGCTCGTTCAACTCTAATTTCGTCAAAAAAGTCAATCGCTTGAAACAAACTTTCAATGTCATGATAACCATCACTTCGCTTAGGCAAAACTTTTAAATGTAAATTGAGTTTTGCATAAGATTTGTAACTCACTTCATTGAGCATATATACATTATACAAAAAAAATTAATTTTGTCAAAGGGTTTTACACTATATTAATTAAAAAATTAAAAAAAAATAATTTTTTTTTGCAATTAATAGTTGACATAAAGGCCGTATAGGATTATTCTAAATATATAAGGAAAACTTGATTAAGGAAGTGTATAATGCTTGCAAAAATTAGCACAATAAAATTTGCTATGACAAATTCGTATGACAATGATTTTGATGATGACGACTTCGATGATTTCAATGAAGATGACTTCTTAGATGATGACTTCAATAATCTTGATGACTTTGAAAATGAAGACGATGATGACTTTGACTACGAAGATGATGACTTTGAATACGATGATTACTCATAACAATAATCATTAAACCGCACATTCACTAATTAATTTTTCCGCCTCTTAATTACAGTATTACTAAGATTAAGACATCTTAATCTTACTCTGATAGCAATTTTCCTCCGTGCCAAAGCTTTTCCAAATCATAAAACTGTCTCGCATCGCCAGATAACAAGTGTACAACAATTATACCAAGATCAATCAAATTCCAATCATCACCAGATGCAATTTTCTTATGTGGGACATGAATTTGCAAATCATTTTCTTTAGCATAATCTTTTACATGCTTATACAAACCTTTCCAGTGTGCACTACTATTAACGGTAGTTAACACAAAATAGTCTGTCCATGAGTTTAGCTGTGACACATCTAACACCATAGTATCAAGACCCTTGTAATCAGTTAGTATTCCTGCAATTTCTAATGCTTTTTCAGCATTTGTTTTCATATTATCTCCTAAAAATTATTTCTAAAAAATGTGTCATACATGACACCCTGCTATATGTTTTATACTTAAAAAAAACCACGCAGCCTAAACTCTGTGCCACGGATGGCACCTAAACTCATTAGTCCACGAGTTTATTGAAAATAAACTCGGTAGTTGAAGTTGACATGGATGTCAACTTCAACGTACATACCTACCATCAAAATCTGTTCCTAACACTAAGGTAAAGTCAACTAACCTATTTGTATATTCAGTACCTGTAGCAATTTCATCTCGAATAATATTAGTGCATAATATAAAGTCTCCTAATGCTCTCGCCACTTCTTCATTACCAATATGGTCAATTATGTATGTTTCAGTATGATCACTATGCTCGGCATTAATGACACTTGCAACATCGTACCCAGTACTTCGAAGCAAACTAGCAGTATTACCAGCCAAACCTTGAATATTAGTACCATTTTGAATTTCTAGTGCATACACACGGCTAAATGTAGTATCTGTAATAAGGGCCGATACGGTTTGCTTTAATACCTCTTTTATAAGTTGCCCATCGTTTTGAGGAAACAACAGTGTTTCACCATCAACGAGGCGCTCGGAACCAGTAATCACTTGAGGAAAAAGGCGCTCTGCATCTATCTGCGATATAGTTTGCAATAGATTTGATAAGTCATCTGATCCAATATTTGAACGTATCCTTTTTTCATAGTACGGAAAGACACTCGTGTTAAACATTTCATTTTGATTTTCATTAAGCGCCTTATAAAAGGCAACTACGGTATTTTGACTTCGAAATTGTTTATCAGCTTTATCTTCGTTATCATACGTTAGATATGTAACAATTTTGTCACCATCTATACGGATTTGCCCTGATGGTAAAAGATAATACACACCCTCAATTACATCATCAATTGGGCTTAATACTGAAATATTTAGTCCCCCAAATAAATCTGTGATAACTGCGAAATCTTCTAAACTAATCTCTAATGAAAAAGGAATAGTCATATCCACTAGTGTTTCAATCTCTTCTCGATAAACTTCAATACCATGCTCTTTATACACCGAGTCAATTCTGTCAACTCGACCAAGGCTTTGAAAAATACCACCTGTATTCCCTAATATGTCAATTACAGCACCTCTGCGTGACACAGGGTAATATGTTAGTATAGTTGTTGAAATAGGCTCACCTGCATCTTCAATAACCAACAACAACTTAATTATCTGATCATTCTTTAAAACTTCTTCTACTACATTGACTTTAAGGGCAAAAAAAACTGTATATGTCATTATACTAAAAATTAGCACAATTAAGGTAATAAATATTGCATGACGGCCAGTAGCCATTAATTTCCTCGCCATTTATTTTCTCCCATGTTATATCTTTAGCATCATGAATAAAACCATAATGCTTCATCAAAAACCTCTACATTTCTTTCTCGTCTTTTTTCTACTGTTTCATGTAAAACTTCAAAAAGCATATCATCTAACGATAATTGTAACAAATTTTCATATTTTACTGAAGTCATATAGGGTCTACCTGGCTCGATTTTATCTGAAATACAAACAATTTTTGCTATATTTCCCATATTTTTTTTGCCAAATGTATGATACTCTATAGCCTCCAGGATATGTTCATTTACAATTCCAAATTGATTCTTGAGTATATATGAACTAGCCATACCATGCAAGAGCGAGGGCTTTTTTTTCTCAGCCGTACTTACAATTCTCTTAGTCTCCTTAGCAAGCTTTAAGAGCTTTTTCTTATCCATTTCTTTACACATGTCGTGACAAAGCCCAGCAAAAAAACCTAAATGTTCATCTTCTCCAAACTTTTTGCATAATGTCTTACTTAAATCAGCAACCCTCTCACTATGGTTGAGGCGCTCTGGAGACAAGGAAGCAACAACATATAAGCGAACTTTGTTAAAAGTCTTATCATCTATATCATTATACATACAAGCCCTCTCTCACAATAAACTCATAAACACTATATGGCACAAGGCTTTCCCATTCTAAATCATCTTGAATACATTTTCGAATCATATGTGAAGACACGGCATAGTTATCATTTTTAAGCTGTGCATGCTTATACCGCAACTCACTTCTTTGATTCGCATTATGTTGCCTAGTGGCAAGAATAATGTCCACTTTAGATGCAAGACAATCAACGTCTTTCCATAACGGGAAACCTTCAATTAAGTCTTCACCGATGATCAATCCAATTCTGCCTTCAAGACTGCTAAAATATTTTTTTTCTAAAAAACTTACCGTGTCAATAGAATATGAAATCCCTTTTCGTTCGATTTCGCATATTTCAATGTCAAAGGAAGAGTAATCTTTTAAAGCAAGTTCTAGCATTTCTAGTCGTTGAAAGTCACTTGCACCATTTGCAAGAACTTTATGTGGTGGCCTAAACGTTGGTACAAACAAAACCTTGTCATAACCAAACTTATGTACTACAGTTTGAGCTATCATTATATGCCCATTGTGAACAGGATTAAACGAACCACCCAAAATTGCAATTTTCATTACTCACTGCCAGGGTATTGAACCAATTCATCGTCATCATCGGTATAGACATTTCTCGCCTTTAAAAAATCGCTTTGCTCATCAATAGTTTGTTCTCCAGAAGGATTTTGCTTTCTTACTCCCTGTTCAACTAAAACAATAAGTGCTTTTTTTACTTTATCTAGGCCTTCTTTTGTATGAATAGACATTGGAATACAAATATCGCTTTTGTATTTTTCAGTTAATTCTGCTGCCCTAACAGCAGCACCTTCTACATCGATTTTATTCAAAAGTAAAATACTTGGCTTTTTTAGAATCGGTTTAGAAAATGATTCTAGTTCTTCACGTAATTTTTCATATGCGTTCAAATAGTTATCATCGGAACAGTCAATTAAAAAGGCTAAACCTTGCGTACGCGAAATATGTTTTAAAAACCGTATACCTAATCCAGCACCCTCACTTGCTCCTTCAATAATACCAGGAATATCTGCAATAACAAAAGATTCTTCATCACTGACATGTAATACACCTAAATTCGGAATTTTAGTTGTAAAAGGATATGGTGCAATTTTAGGGCGTGCATTTGTCAAAAAATCTAGTAATGAAGATTTCCCAGCATTTGGAAAACCAACAAGACCTATATCGGCCATAATACTTAATTCAATCTTGAGTTTTTTTACTTCACTATCGCCACCAGGGTTCGCTCTTCTAGGCGCCTGCGTGACAGAGCTTTTGAAGTGTACATTACCCCATCCACCGTTACCACCTTTAAGATACAAAAACTCTTCATCTTCACTTTCGGTCGTAAACTCACATACAAATACACCAGTTTCAGCATCTAATACACGTGTACCTGGGGGTAAAAACACAACAACATCTTCGCCATCAGCTCCGTAACGATTACTTCCGCTACCGTCACCACCATTTTTGGCTTTAAATACACGTTGTTTGCGTAAATGTGATAATGTTCTGAGGTTTCTTTTTACACGGAAAATGACATCGCCACCACGACCACCGTCGCCTCCGGCAGGTCCGCCATTGGGTACATATTTTTCGCGTCTAAACGCTATGCACCCATTTCCACCTTTGCCGGAACGAACTTCTATGACAGCTTCGTCTGCAAATTGGATCACTAGTTTGCGGCTACGATTGATGCAAG
>CAYJGO010000042.1:0-14083 GCA_964369855.1 uncultured Treponemataceae bacterium
ATAGCAAATACACAGGATCAGGTGGTAGCTTTGTATTAAGTAATACAAATGGAAGGCACACTAGTAACATAACATATAACTAACGACCACACAAAGCCTTGCTCAAAAGAGCAGGGCTTTGTATTTTTCGCTACCTTGACATTTGCTTCTCTATATGGTATGTATTATTATGACAGAAAATAAAAATCCCCTTACTATGACTGAAGTGCGCACAACATGTGCAAGTGCAATTGCCGCAACACTAACCCTGTTGGCAAAACAAAAAAAAATAGATTTAACCGATGTCGGTTTTACGGTAAATGCAATTCTTAGTACAGATATAACTATCGAAATACCACCAAATCCCGAAATGGGCGATATAGGAATACCTATGTTTTCATTTGCAAAGGCCTTTAGAATGGGGCCACCTCAAATTGCTGGTGAAATATCGAGAATGGTACAAAATGATTGCGAAGCGGCGGAGTTAGGAGTTTTTTCTGCTGCTGGACCATATGTAAATGTAAAATTAAATAAAACGCTTATTTCTAAAATAGTGTTAACTAAAATATTAGAGCAAGGTGAAAACTATGGAAATTTTGATGATACAGGGAAAAAACCTCTGAGTGGAAAGCGTGTTATGATTGAGTTTTCAAGCCCAAATACTAATAAGCCTCTTCATTTGGGGCACCTTAGAAATGATGCACTCGGTGAAAGTTGTTCAAGACTTTTAAAAACAGCAGGGGCAGATGTATATAAGGTAAATATAATAAATGACCGTGGTGTGCATATTTGTAAGTCCATGCTTGCATATCAAAAATTTCATGCTGATAAAGGGGACACACCTGAGAACCTGGGTATTAAAAGTGACCGTTTTGTTGGGGATTGCTACGTAGAATATAATAATTATAGTACAAAAAATCCTGAAGCTGAAGCAGAGGCTCAAAATCTCCTTGTCGAATGGGAAAAGGGAAATGATGATGTACGTGAACTTTGGCGTACAATGAACGATTGGGCTATAAGCGGAGTAAAGCAAACGTATGAAAGAACAGGAATTTCATTTGATAAATTTTATTTTGAAAGTGAAACATACTTAAAAGGAAAAGAAGAGATTTTACAAGGGTTAAACGATGGAATTTTCTATAAAGAAGAAGATGGTTCAGTTTGGGTAGATTTAGCTGAAATAAATCTTGATAAGAAAGTTCTTTTGCGAAAAGACGGTACGGCACTTTATATGACCCAAGATATAGGCACTGCAATTTATAGACATACTGATTGGGATTTTAACCAGTTAGTGTACGTAGTCGGGAATGAACAAAATTACCACTTTACCGTTCTCTTTTATATCTTAAAAAAACTTGGATATGATTGGGCCGACCAGTTGTATCATCTATCGTACGGTATGGTAAATCTCCCAGAAGGAAAAATGAAAAGCCGCGAAGGTACTGTAGTTGATGCAGATGACTTAATTGATGCGCTAAGAGACGGTGCAATAGAGGAAATAAATGAAAAGGGTCGGGAGAATGCTGTAGGCGATGTTGGTGAAGTTGGTGAAAAGGTGGCCCTTGGTGCTTTACATTACTTTTTACTTCAAACAAGTCCAACAAAAGATATGACTTTTAATCCAAAAGAATCACTTTCATTTAATGGAAACACAGGACCATATCTACAGTATATGGGTGCTCGACTTTCATCAATTTTAAGAAAAGCTCAAGAGACTGGACTGGCAGATAGTAGCATAGAAAGCAATGTTGCTTTATTAAAAGATGATGCAGAATGGGAACTTATAAAAACTCTAGAGGTATTTCCTAAAACAGTTCAGCGTGCTGCAGAAAATCTTGATCCAAGTTTAATAGCGAATTATACATATGATGTGTCTAAAGCTTTTAGTCGGTTTTACCATGATTGCCCAATAATTGCAGCTGAAAATGATGTATTAAAAATTACACGCTTAAGCCTTGCAAAGAGCACTTTGATTGTACTAAGAAATGCATTGAATTTAATTTTAGTGCCATTCTTGGAAACGATGTAAGTTTTTGAAATTTGTGGACTCTTAGGAGTTATGTTTTTTATCAAAATAAAGATAATTGCATAGAAAAAAAAATTAATGTAGTGTATAATACAACAATGAACATTATTGTTAAAAACTGTACTTTTTCCCATACGCAAAAAAGCATGATTATTCTTGCTTTACTTTGCGTATCCATAAATCCACTTTTTTCTCAGAGTCAAGATGTTTTTTTCTTTCATTGGGACCTCGGCACGGCTGCAGTTATCTATGGCGATGATACAGTAAATTCTGAAAATACCATTGTCCGTGCTCAAGATACTGGGCGTTTTATCATAAGTGCAGATGTAGGTCTTGGAGTTGACCTCGATAAGAGAGTTCGTCTTTTGACTGGTGCACTCTCAGTTTTTGATTTGGCAGTGAATAAAAAAGCCACTGCTAATAGAATAGATTATGGTTTTTTTACTGGTGTCAGGATATATCCTCAAGTTGCAGGTTTTAACTTTGGTGTCGATTATGTTTTAGGAACGCGATCAGATTTTATTAAACTTCCAGGGCAAAGCTCGACAGCACTTAGTTCAACACACTGGGGGAATGGTTACAGATTAAATATTGGCTATGATTTTTCGTATCATGGCTGGCGATTTGCCCCAAATATAGAAGGTTCTTACAGGATGATGCCTCGTGGTGGAAGCCAAGATCATTATTTTTCGATATTTTTAAATTTTAATATTTTTCCGTAACATGAAAGAAATTCTATTAGTTGGCATAAATGCACGATATAACCATACGAACTTAGCAATTCGCTCAATTTTTGAATACTCAAAAAAGTACCTACCTACGCTTGATGAGAATACTATGCTTTTTGAAGAATGGACTATTTCTCAGTTTCCTCTAGAAATTTTAAGAGGGATAGTAAAACATAATCCCAAGATTGTGATTTTTTCTGTCTATATTTGGAATACACGATTAGTTTTTGATATAATTCAAGAGCTAAGAAAAGTGGCACCAAAAATAATAATTGGTGTTGGTGGGCCTGATGTTTCTTACAGGGCGGATGATTTATTTTTTCGCTATAGTGAACTAGATATTGTCTTACAAGGAGAAGGAGAGCAAACTGTTTTAGAGTTAGTTCAGAGTTATGAGAGCCTGAGTAATTTTAAGAGAGATGATTTTTTGTCCGTAGTATCAACTATTAAAGGTTTGTATGTACGTACTTCTTCATTAGATATTTGTTTTGGTGGTAAGCGGGATTTAATTGAAAATTTAGATAGATTAGCCTTTGCATACCCAATCATAACAGAAGTTGATACAAAGTTATATTACTATGAGAGCTCGAGGGGTTGTCCTTTCACGTGCTCTTATTGTCTTTCATCAATAGAAAAATCTGTTCGATTTATGCCGCTTGATAGAGTATATACTGACCTTCAAAAATTTTTAGATGCTCGTGTCAAAATAGTCAAGTTTGTTGATCGCACATTTAATCTAAATACAGAACGTTATTTGGCAATTTGGAAGTATATAATTGAAAATCACAATGGATACACAATGTTTCACTTTGAAATATCTGCTGAACATTTAGATGAAAGAGCTCTTGCTTTTCTGCAAGATGTTCCAGCAGGAATCATGCAGTTTGAAATTGGTATTCAGAGCATTTGCGAAGAAACGTTGCACGAAATTCAAAGGCCTGTAAATTTAGATAAACTAAGAAAAAACATATTGCATATTCCGAAAACAATACATAGCCATCTCGATATCATAGCGGGTTTACCCCATGAAACAATTCAAACATTTTCTAATGCATTTAATTTTACTATGGGGATGAATCCCGATATGCTTCAAATGGGATTCTTAAAAATCCTTTCGGGAACACAAATGGAAAAATTTGCAAAGCTACATAGGTATGAATGGCTTTCCAATCCAATGTATGAAGTTTTAAAAACTCCAACAATGTCGTATGAAGACTTATGCTTTTTACATGATGTTGAGCAAGTATTAGACTGGTTTTATAATTCACATTATGTCGATAACACAGTTCAATATTTATTACAACAAAATATTACACCATATGACTTGTTTTCATCTATTACGAAATATTTTCAAAATTTGGGGTTATTTGAGATTCAACATAAAACGTTAACATTATTTTCATATCTGCATGAGTACCTCTCAGTATACCATGAGGAAGATTTTTTTGTCTTAGCCGAATTATTGCGATTTGATTATTTTTACATGGGAAAAACTTCCGTGTTTCCAGAGTGTTTTGCATTACATTATAATAAAGATTCACATCATAAAGCATTACTCACTTATACAGACATGAACAGCACACGAGAAGCATATACAAACTCGAGCTATGAAGTATTTAATATCAATCCTTTTTCACATAAAAAGGAAAAAACAGAAGTATTATTTTTATACACAAAGAGAGCTGAAAAACAGCAAAATCCTGTTGTTAAAATACTTTAAAAAAACAACAACTGTATGATATTGATACTTGCACATTTATTATAGATTATGTACAATAAACAAATAAATGTAAAACTTTATAAATACAAATTGGAGGACAGATGCGTAAATCAACAATAGGAATAAGTTTATTAATTTTTGCCCTTGCGCTTTTAATGATAATTGCTCCTGAGGCCTGGCTTAAGGTTACAGTTATTATTCTAGGTGTTTTTGCTTTGGGTAATGGTGTATACAATTTGATATATGTCAAACCTCTCATTGAAGGTGATGGGTTTAAAAAAATAGTTGCCATTAGGGCTGTAACGAGTATTGCAGTTGGACTTGCTGCAATTTTTTTACCGTTAATTTTAGTTGAAATTGTTTGGACAATTATGATATATATTTTAGCGACTTACCTTATTTTATCTGCAATTTCTGAACTAATCAGTTTAGCACATCTAAAAGCGGCCGGGTTATCCGAAAAGATTTTAACAACTGAGATAATCGGGAGTTTTGTATTAGCCGTAATCCTTTTTGTGCTTGCAGGGGAAATAGCACTTATCTTTATTAGAGTTGTCGGCGTTCTTTTATTAATTAGTAGTGTCGGTTTTATTGTGTGGGAATGGAAAAATCGGTCATTAAAAATTGAAGTAGAAGAAGTAGAATAATTTACTATTGGTATAAAAAAGGCTTTGCTACCTAGTGGTTTCAAAGCCTTTCATATTAATGCTGTATTATAAGCTACCTTTTTTAGGTCGAGATTTTGCATACACAAAAATCAAGAGAGTACCAAATACACCCATTGATATAGAATTTGTTAATGCAGCAAATACACCTTGTGCAAAAACCTTGTTTGCTGGTTCAGCATATATGAGAATATCTAATACTGGTGCAACAATAATCCAAGAAATAGCGTTAGAAATTACTTGAAAAATATTAAAAATTAATGCATCTTGCGCAGTAAAAATACCTTCATCAGCTTTTAATCTAGGATACACAAGACCTACTAAAAAGCATGAAACAAAACTTGCAATAATCCAACTCCACCAAGCTCCATATTGTAATGAATCTGAGATGGTATGCCCAATAAAAGCAATTAAGCCACCCGCGATAGGTCCAAAAAGTGCTGCGAGGAATGCCCCAACTCCATATGCAGTTTGAAACTGCGTGTTAGGAATAAAACTTGGAACTTTTACATACATAAAAAGCACAGTGAATAGTGCCGCTCCTAAACCGATTGCTACGAATGTTTTTGTAGAAACGCTAAACATTTTTTTCATAATACACCTCCTAAGTTGAAAAAAAATATGTATATACAATTTTTTTGTATATACATATTTAAACAAATTCACTGTAATATGTCAAGGTGGTAGACATTGATTTATGGTTTTTTTTTTAACTTTATGGACTTTTTAGATAAATGGATTATAAAATCGTGACCCATTTATAAAAATTGATAAAAATAACGAAGTTAGCAAAAAGAGCAAACAAAGAAGTATAGCTATGATGTCACTTGTTTTCAAGGGTTTTGAAATATACCATGTGCGTTTTTTTGATTTTCCGAAACTCCGTAAATCCATTGTGTTTGTAACCATATCAATTCTGTCGATGGTGGAAAATACTAGCGGTACACATATTACCATAATATTTTTTACTCTTTTTGAAAATTTTTCCTTTTTTGAAAGATCAAGGCCGCGGCATTGTTGTGCAACAGATATATTGCCATAATCTCTAATAATATCTGGAAAGTATCTTAAAGTAAGTGAAAATGCATATGATATTTTATATGGTACACCTATTTTGTTCATTGAAGAAGCAAATTCGCTTGGGTTTGTTGACAACAAAAAAATCATCCCGAGAGGTACTATAGAAAAATATTTTAATGCTTGAGTGACTTGATATAGGATTTGTTCTTGCGTTACAATATAACGTCCACCAAAGCTATATATTTCATTTCGCGTTCCATATATTTCAGTTGCATAGGTCGGACTAAATAAATAAACAAAAATAAAATTAAGCAAGATGAATATGGTAGCATATATAATCATTAATTTTATTTGTCTTAATGTAATACCTGAAAGCCGTAAGATAATAAATGAAAAAACCAAAATACCAACTACAAACCGAATATCAAATGAAAACATTACAGCAAATGTAGTAAAAATGGAGCAAGAGAGCTTTGATATTCCAGACAAATTAAATATTATATTATCTCGTTCTATATAATCAAATAACTTTGTTTTCATGTCTACCTTCTCTAGAAATTGTGATTTTTTGTTTCATAATCAATAAAGCTTTGTACAAAGCTTTGCTCATCTTTTATTCCAACCGTTTGGGCTAATTTGTATAAAGAGGTAACGCGTAAATTTGCTTTATCTGCTATATCCTGACTCGTTAGCGCTTGGACTGCACTAGAATCTAGTAATGCTTTCCCGTCATTGAGTACAATTGCTCTTTGGGTATACTCCAACATTAAATGCATGTCATGTGTTATTAGCAAGATTGTAATACCTTTTTTATTTAATTCTTTTAGAAATTCCATAATTTCGGTATAATGTTTATAGTCTTGACCTGCTGTTGGCTCATCTAGAATAATTATGCTAGGATTCATTGCGAGCACAGAAGCTATTGTTACACGTTTTTTTTGGCCATAGCTCAATGCTGAAATTGGCCAGTTTATAAAAGGTGTGAGCCCACATATTTTAAGCGTTTTCTTTACTCGTTTTTGA
This sequence comes from uncultured Treponemataceae bacterium, assembly GCA_964369855.1. Taxonomy (GTDB): domain Bacteria; phylum Spirochaetota; class Spirochaetia; order Treponematales; family Treponemataceae; genus CAYJFX01. Next base: position 7,162 of record CAYJGO010000042.1, read on the forward strand.
ATCTCATTTTCTTCAATACCATTTAATCGTAATCCTAAAGCAACCTCATCAAAGATCATTGGCTTGCAAATCATTTGGTTTGGATTTTGCATGACATAGCCAATTTTACTACTGCATTCTTTAATGCTCATATTTCGCATATTTTCGCCTTGAAGAAAGAGTTCCCCAGTATAGCCTTTTTCGATGCCGCAAATTATCTTTGCAATTGTACTTTTACCAGCTCCGTTTCGGCCTACGATACTTAGCATTTCGCCCTCATATATACTTACATTAAGGCCATCAAGAATTTGTTTTCCTCGTGAGTCATATTTGAACTCAATATTTTCTAGGCGCAAAACTTCTTTATTATAAGTTTTTGCATCTTTTTTGATTTGCTTGTTATTCCATTGAACAAGGGGTTTTTTTACTGATTTAATATCTAAATCCACAAGTCTTCCTGGATGCATTTTTTTTGTAATAGAGATACCCGCATAACGCAGTGCCGTTATATATAATGGTTCTCGTATGCCGAAGTTTTTAAGGATGTTTGCCTCCATGAGTTCATCTGCACTCATGTTTGCTTTTATTTCACCATTATCCATTACAATAATTCTATCTACATTACAATGTAAAACATCTTCAAGTCGGTGTTCAATAATTACAACTGTTTTATTATATTTTTTGTGGATATCATCAATAAGCTCAACGGCAATTTGCCCAGTTTTTGGATCTAGGTTTGCAAGAGGTTCATCAAAAAGAAGAATATTAACATTATCTACCATAACTCCAGCAAGAGAAACTCTTTGTTTTTGACCTCCTGAAAGTTCATGGGGAGATGAGGTTAAAAATTTATCCATCTCAACAAGTGCTGCGGCTTTTTTTACAATTGGTTGCATTTTTTCTTGAGGCACACAATCATTTTCAAGTGAGAAGGCAATATCTTCTGCAACGGTTAAACCAATAAATTGACCATCTGAATCTTGTAAAATGGTACCTACTTTTTTTGATAAAGTAAACACATCTAAATTACTTGTTTCTTCGCCATCAATTTTTAGGCTGCCGGTTATTTCACCTTTTAAGGAAAACGGAATGAGCCCGTTTATACAGTTGCCTATTGTACTTTTACCACTTCCGCTTGGCCCTACGATGAGAACTTTTTCTCCTTCAAAAATCTGCAAATTAATTTTCTTTAAAGTTGGTTTTGATTGCGCAAAATATTGAAAAGAGAAATTTGTAAAATCAATAACAATGTTTTTCTGCGTATTTTTCTCCACTATTTATCAATCCTTTGTAAAGTAATTGACCATTCATGTCCTGTGCCAACATCATAGGCTTTTGAAAAATTTCCTTGGTTGATTGCAAGTGCCATATAATCTAAGCTATTAACATACACAAGTGGTTCCCCAATATATGCGTCTGCAAACGATTTCATAAATACTACATGGTTTCTATATAAAATTCTTGTTGTGTTTTGCACGATAACATCAACTGCATCACCATGCTCTACCCCTAACTCAATAAAAAGCTTTCTCGGTATATTTGTCCAAAGGCTACCAAATCTAACGTCTAAAACATCAATGCTTCCAGTAATTGAATTACCAGATTTTACAGCCTCTACGATAGGAAGCTCTACTATGCTCTCTACATCAAAAAGAGGTCCTACTTGTTCATAGGTTATAGTACTACTAGCTAAACGAGCCCCTGTGTATGCATACACATCACGTCCATGAAATGTGTGGCTTTCTAAAGAATTTGCAAGTCTATTTACTGATTCATCAATTTCTCGTACTTCTTTGATGCCTAAGATTCGTTTTATGTGGGTAAGAGAACCATTGTCTGGTGTAACAATGTATTGTCCAGATTCTGTTAGTGCTACCACACTTTTTCGATTAGAGCCCACTCCTGGGTCAACTACAGAAACAAACACTGTACCAGCTGGCCAGAATTCAACAGTTTGGATAAGGCGGTAAGAAGCTTCCCAAATATTATATTGAGGTATTTCATGTGTCAAATTGAAAACTTTTAGATTTTCACTTACGCCATATGCAACACCGTACATTGCACTTACGGCACCATCGCAGGTACCAAAATCTGATTGGAATACAAGAGGTTTTCCCATTATTAATCTCCGTTGTAATTTTTGTATTTTATTTTAATTCATCTCTAGATGAAATTATTTTACTCACTAAACCATATGATTTTGCTTCATTTGAATCCATCCAGAAATCACGGTCTGTGTCTTGTTCTACTTGTTTTAATGTTTTGCCTGTTTCATCTGAAATGAGCTTGTTAATACGACTTCTCATTTTTTCAATTTCACGTGCATGAATTTCAATTTCTGTTGCGACACCTTTAATACCACTAAGAGGTTGATGGATTAAGTAATGCGAGTTTGGAAGAGCAAGGCGTTTATCTTTTGGAGAAGACAAGAGGATTAATGCTCCTGCACTTGCCACAAGTCCCATCCCTATAGTATAAACAGGTGCGTTAATAAAGCGAATCATATCCAAAATTGCGTATCCTGCATCGGCATCCCCTCCAGGAGAATCGATGAATACATAAATTGGATCATTGTTATCTGACTCTAAAATTAAGAGTTGTTTAATTATTTTTTCAGCTAAAGCTTTGTTTATTTCACCTGTCAAAAGTATTTGTCGTGTTTTTAAAAACTTTAAACTTATTGCATCGGCTGTTTGTTTTTCATCTTCGGTTTCTGCATTCTCATAGATAGGTCTGTCAGTAAATGTCATGTTTATTTCCTTAAAGTGGTATTCAATTAATATAGCATTTTTTTGTAAAAATTACCATAGGAAAATCTTATTTTTTTTCAATTGCTTTAGCTTTATCCCAAAGCGCATCCATTTTTTCTAAGTTTTCTTTTTTCATCTCAATACCCTGGTTTTTACATTCTGTTTCAACATAGGTAAAACGTCTTTTAAACTTCTCATTTGAACGGGCAAGGGCAATGGTTGGGTCAACTCCCATATGGCGAATAACGTTTACGGCTGCAAAAAGCAGGTCTCCTGCTTCTTCTTCAATATGTGCTTTGTTACCTGATCGTTCTGCCTCTTTTAATTCATCAATTTCTTCCTGGAATTTTAAAAATGATCCCTCACTATTGTCCCAGTCAAAGCCTTTTTTAGAAGCTTTTTTTTGCATTTTATAAGCTCTAAGTAGAGGAGGAAAGGATATTGGAATAGCATCTAAGATTCCTTTTTCATTTTTCTTCCCTTCAAGTTGCTCTTTAATTTTATCCCATTGGTTTAATACTTCTCCACTTGTAGTTGCTTCACCTTCAACAATTGCATGCCCTTCGGACTCTACAAATACATGGGGATGGCGTCGTATCAATTTTTCAGACACCTCATTTAAAACTTCGGCTACGGTAAAATCGCCTTGCTCTTCATACATATATGCTATCATTGCAACATTTAAAAAAGTATCGCCAAGTTCTTCTCTAATGTGCGCAATATCACCTGAGTTTATAGCATCAATAGCTTCATAAGTCTCTTCGATAAAGGTTGAGCGAAGTGTTTCAGGTGTTTGCTCCCTATCCCATGGACATCCTTCGGGGCTTCTAAGTTTTTTTATTATGTTTAGAAAGTTTTCAAATGCTTCATTATTTTTCATCTTTTTCCCTTTTCACCGCATACTGCTGTGCAGTGTTTTCTTTAAAATGTTCCTATTTTTTACTTATTTTAGGAGAAGAGGGGGTGTAGTGAACCCCAACTTCCCTAGGCGGCTTTTACTGTAAAAAGTATTTAATATTAGAACTATTATTCTTAACTTTCTATAGATCTACGCTTACCTTTTTCCATTCATTTAATAGCTTATTTGGGTCTTTTGTGAGTAGGCTATCAATAAGTGGTTTTGCCATGTCAAAACTTTGCGCGTTAATAATACTTTCATCACTCGTAAAGTCAGACAGTACCCACCCCGAAATATCATCGTGGTTAGGCCGTCCTATTCCAAAGCGAAGGCGCCAAAAATCTGCCGTGCCAAAGCATTCTTTCATTGAGCGAAGCCCATTATGGCCTCCAAGCCCGCCTGCCCATTTTAAACCAAAAAAACCTTGTTTAAGTTCAAGTTCATCATGAACTACAAGAATATTTTCTGCTTTAATTTTATAAAAAGAAGCACATTCTTGTATGCTTTGTCCAGAGAGGTTCATATATGTTTCGGGTTTTAATGCGTATACTTGATTTCCTTCAGATGTAAAAGATGCAAACATACCCTTAAACTTTTTTTGCCATGTTACGCCACTAAGTTGTGGTAAAGAGTCAGCAAAAAGCCACGCAACATTGTGCCTGTTTTTTTCGTATTTTCTGCCATAGTTTCCTAAAAATGCTATGAGTTGAATTGGTTCCATCTTTTTCCTCATTATTTACCACGAAATAGTTTAATTGTCACTGAGTGACGGATTTTTTTCAATTATGTTATAAGGGGGAACCCAGCTCGGAGTTGAGAAGATGAGCAGTTTCCCGTCTTTAACACACCTTCTTTGGGAGACAGTTTTTGCTTTTAGTAAAAGTAAAAACTGTGTGCTCTGCCACCGATATTTTTTAGTGAAGTCATGGATGTATTAAAACTGTTTGTATAGTAACTTTTTTTTGATGTGATGTCAATGTGTAGAGTTTCTTTTTTTAAGCCAGTGAGTAATGTAAGCAAAAGAAGTGTGTTAGATACTTAAACTAATAATATTCCTGTGAATAAAATAAACTCACACGCTTGTCAGATTTATTTTTTATATGTATACTTTACAAAACTGATTTTAAATATAGTGCGTGTTAAGGAGGTATTACTATTAAAATTAGAGAAGAATATACCTGTCCATTAGAGCTTGTGCATGATATGATAAAAGGCAAGTGGAAGCCTATAATTTTATGGAGGCTTAGACTTGGGAGAACTTCACTAGCACAGCTAGAGCGCGATATAAATGGTATCACACAAAAAATGCTTTTAGAACAGTTAAAGGAGTTAATTGAGTACGGACTTGTTGATAAAAAAAACTATGGTGGATATCCTTTAAAAGTTGAATATTTTTTAACTGTTGATAGGGGTGCAAAAATAGTAGAAGCACTTACCATAATGCAAAAATTAGGTATTGAGTTTATGCTCAGTAGCGGAATGGAAGATGTGCTTCTCGAAAAAGGTGTTATTACTTAGATGATACACCTTTTTATATACCCACAAAAAAGTGCGTAATTGACAGATGGATTTTCGTGTATTACAATAAGCTCACATATAAAGTATAAGGAGTTTATGATGAAAAGAAGATGGGCTTCTCATGTTGTTTTAGCAATAATTTTGGGATTAACAATTTTTGCAGGGTGCCAAACAAAGATAAAGGAGGAGAGCGCAATGGTTGTAACAAGTACAGGAATTGTAAATGGAGTTATTGAAGATAAGTATGGTAAACATGGGAATCAGTTTAATGAAAATGGTATGCCCACTTATTCCATTCCTTTAACGATTGAAAATGCGCCTTCAAACGCGCAATCATTTGCAATAGTTCTTGAAGATAAAGATGCATTCCCTGTAAGTGGAGGGTTTTCTTGGATTCACTGGACCGCAGCAAATATCACAAAAACTGAAATTACAGAAAACGAAAGCCAAACAACAACTGACTTTGTGCAAGGTGTAAACAGTTGGACAAGTATGCAAGGTGGAAGCCAAAGCAAAGAGCTTTCTTCTTTCTATGGAGGCATGGCACCTCCAGATGCACCACATATTTATGAAATGCATGTATATGCATTAGACACGTTACTTGATTTGGAAAATGGCTTTTTATATAACGATCTATATAAAAAAATGGATGGGCACATTATTGAGCAGTATACATTAAAAGGTTCATACAGAAACTAACACAAAAGGTGGGATTTGCGGTGATAAAAAAAATAGACCATAGTGTAATAACTGTTAAAGATGCTTTGGCTACTGTATTATTTTATGAAAAGCTCGGATTTATTGCAAAGCAAAATGTCGAGCGATACGAGTTATATGCAGGAGATTTTAAAATCAATGTGCATATTCTTGGAAAAGAGCTTTCACCGCATGCCCATTATATTCAACCAGGTAGTGCAGACCTTTGTTTTGAAATTGCGGGGGCTATTAGTGGTTTCAAAGAATGGTTGGTGCAAAAGGCTATACCCATTGAGCTAGGTATCGTTGATAGAAATGGAACTCGTGGAGCAATGAAGTCAATCTATCTTCGTGACCCCGACGGAAATTTACTAGAGTTTTGTAGCTATGAATGATTTTTTTCCTCAAAATCATTTCTCTGGGAATGCCGTTTTGCTTAACCTCTGTGACTTTATCATAGACAAGCCTTTTGTCTTATGCTACAATAATCTACAAGCATAAAACTATGCTTCCTGAATGCGTAATGGTTGAAAACTATTTAGTGTAAAGGGTTTTATACAAACACAGACTTGTTCTAACAAGCGAAGTTTTTTTACCGAGGCATAAAAGCCTTGTAAACGATCTTTATTGAAAGAATGGTACTGCCACAAAAACATCAATTTGGTTTATAAAGCCCAAAATTTACTCTATTTTCTCATTACCTTTTAAAATAAAAATCTGCGTAATCTGCGTAATTCTTGCGGATTATTTGAAAAATGGAGGTCTAAATGGAAAACAGAATCGCCCTTATCGGAATAATTGTCGAAGACAAAGCAGCAGTTTCAAAAGTAAATGAAATTTTAAGCGAGTTTGCGCAAATAATAATAGGGCGAATGGGAATCCCATACCGCGAAAACAACATGAGCATAATCAGCGTTGCAATCGACGGGCCACAAGATAAAATCAACACACTATCGGGAAAGCTTGGAAACATTGACGGAGTTTCGGCAAAAACCCTCTACACAAAGGCATAAGACAAAACTGAAATTTTTTTATTAACTTTTTATAGGAGAAATTATGGCAACAGTAACAATGGAAAAAC
>CAYJGO010000043.1:0-14070 GCA_964369855.1 uncultured Treponemataceae bacterium
TTTTAGCTATTGTTGCCGCAGGATTATGCTTTGTTGTAGCAATAGGCGGGATTGATTTATCGTTAACTTTCTCATATGACCTAGGGGCTATGGTATCAGTTATGCTTATGCTTTCTGGTATTAATTGGGTTGTAGCTTTACTAGCTGGTTTGGCTGTAGGAGCTGGACTAGGTATGCTTAATGGGACGTTGGTTGTAAAAGCAAAAATACCAATTTTCATTGGTACACTTGGGGTTAAATATATTGGAGATAGTGTTCAACGCTTACTTTCTAATGGGGGACAACCAATATATATGCCAAGAATGCCAGATGCATTTGCTTTCTTGGGAAAAGGGAGTGCTTTAACAATCATTAATGATTCTATGAGACTAGATTTTAGGTTTTCAATAATACTTGCTTGCATTGTACTTGCAGCAGTTTCGTTTACTTTAAATCGAACTAGTTTTGGGCGCAAACTATACACCATTGGATCACAGCGAGATGCTGCAGCGTATTGCGGGGTTCCAGTAGGAAGATATACGTTTTATGCATTTATCCTTTGTGGTGTAATCTGTGCTTTTGGAGGAATGGTTAACGCTGCTTCATATACTGCCTACCTTCCACATAGTGGACAATATTATTTAATGGATGCAATTGGTGCTGTGTTTGTTGGCTGTACATTAAATAAAAAAGGGTATGTGAATATTGGAGGAACAATACTGGGTGTATTATTCTTTGGTATGATTTCAAATGGATTAAACTTAATGGGAATTGAGTTTGCGTGGCAAGGAGTTGCCCGTGGGTTATTGATCTTTTTAATTATAGTTATGAATGCAATTAGGCGTAATTCTTTGCTAACAGCAAAGAAAAAGAGCAAAGTTGCAATTGTATAATAGATTAACATTTTAAGGAGTAAAAAATGGGAAAGTTTTTAAGTGATAAAGAAGCAAAAGAGGCAATTATTGAAATAGGAAAGCGCGCATATGCTAAAGGTTATGTAAGTGGAAGCGACGGGAACATTACAGTAAAAGTTGCAGAAAACGAAGTGTGGGCCACTCCTACTGGAGTTTGCAAAGGTTTTATGACTGAAGATATGTTGATAAAGCTTGATTTAGACGGAGGCATTATACAGAAGGGTAGCTTAAATATGACCTCTGAAATTAAAATGCACTTGAGAGTTTATAAAGAAAATCCTGATATTCAAGCAGTGGTTCATGCTCACCCACCAATGGGCACGGCATTTGCGGTTGCAGGGTTAACCTTGGAAGAGCCTATGATGGCTGAAAATGTTGTGTTTTTAGGAGTGGTGCCATGTTCATCATATGCTAAGCCAGGTTCAGAAGAAGTTCCTAATTCTATAGCACCGTACTGCAATGATTATAACGCTTGTTTTCTTGCAAATCATGGAACTTTAACGTGGGGTGAAACTCCTTTTGAAGCATACTATAGACTTGAATCACTTGAAAATTGCTGTTATATTCAAACGGTGTTAAAAAGTCAACTTAAAACAGCAAACTTATTGACAGAAGAGCAAGTAGAAGGCTTATATGAAATTCGCAAGGCGGCGGGAATTAAGCGTGGCGGAAAAATGAAAGTGTAAGTAAGGTTATGAAGCTTGGTTGTGAGTTAATAGAAATAAGGGGCGACAAATGAAAAATAATGATAACTATGATATTGAACAACGAAAAAAATTTCTAGAAAAACTTGCAACCATGTATTATATTAATGATAAATCGCAGCAGGAGATAGCTGATCAATTAGATATTGGGCGTTCTTCTGTTGCAAGGTTTTTAGCAGAAGCAAAAGAACTTGGTGTGGTAAAAATTGAAATTAACACTGGAGTGCTTGAATTTAGAAATAAAGTTTTTGAACAAGAATTAAAAGATAAATATGTATTAAAAGATTGTTTTGTATTAAACCGCCATAGTCAAGGTGCAGAAGAGATAATTTTAGAGTATCTTGATACAATAATACCTCTGAAAGGGAATATTGGTGTTGGAGGTGGAACTACTTTGCATGAGTTATCAAAATCAGCATGGAGATTAACACCACGTCCTCAAGCAAATGTAATTCAAATGATGGGAAGTTTGGGGGCTAATCCTGAAACTGGTGTTGCAAAGCAGTGGGCAGACGCGTTTGGTTCAAATGGAATGTATATTACAGCACCATTGTTAGTCGAATCTACGCAGATAAAAAATACCTTTATGACATCATTTTTAATCAGGGAAACGATAGAGTTATTAAATACTGTGGATACTTGTATTGTGGGCATAGGAGCTAGTGGCTTGACAGACAGGCTTAAGTATTTAAATTTGCCAACCTCTATTATTTACGAAAGTAAGGAAGATAAAAGTATCGGCGATATATCATTTCATTTTTTTGATAACAATGGAATCTATTGCAGCGAGGAGGTGTCTCAAAAGGCCATTGGGATAACGCATGAGCAGTATCAAAAAATTCCAAATAAAATAGCAATTGCATATGGAGCACATAAAGCTAAAGCCGTGGAGGCCGCTTTAAAGGCAAATTTAATAGACATTTTAGTAACGGATTATGACTTAGTTACAACTTTGGTTGAAAGAGAGTAGTACAACATGGAGAAAGGCTATTTAATTATTGATATAGGAACGGGAAATACACGAGCCGCAATTGCTGATTGGAAGGGCACTATTGTGGCCGAAAGCAAAGTCAACACAGAATACAGATATGAATCAATAAACAGCTGTCATTTTGAACCTAAAAAACTTTGGGCGAATGTATGTGGAGTAATAAAAGAAGTTGTAGGAAAAAATACAGTGGTTGATATTGTAGGAGTGACTGCAACAAGTGCCCGACAAGGAGTTGTACTCATTGATAAAAATAATACAGAAATAATTGGACTTCCTAATATTGATAATAGAGGAGCCTATTTAGAAGAAAAACTAGATAAGGATTTTATATACGAATTAACGGGGAAATGGGCAGCGAGATATTTCTCAGCATTTAAGATCGCAGCTTATTTAAAAGAGTATCCACATATAAAAGAGACCTGCAGCACCTTTATGAGCATTTCCGATTGGATTGGGTTTTGTTTTACGGGGCAAGCGGCTTATGAGCATACTCAGGCATGTGAAACTTCGCTTTATAATACTCGATTGAAAAAGTGGGACGATGATTTATGTGTAGCCTTTGATATAGACAGATCGTTATTGGCTCCAACAATATATAACGCACAGTCTTTAGGGAAATTAAAAAAAGAAGTTTCACGAGAACTAAGATTGCATGAATCAATTGAGTTTATTGTAAGTCCTGCAGACACACAAACAGGGCTTACGGGAATAGATGTTAGCAACAATGATCTAGCAGTGGTTTCAGGAACAACAACCCCTGTTGTCCTGGTTACGGATGAGTATCGGAGCGATTCAAATAAACGTTATTGGATTAATTGTTATACAGAGCCATCGCTATACATGGTTGAAACAAGTGCTGGAGTTACAGGATTAAATTTTCAAAGATTTAAGAATAACTTTCTTTCGCAAACTAGTTATAATGAAATTGACACGGCTATGAAGAAGATGGAAAAACCAAAAGTAATGTGTTGCATGTCAACAATGGATTTTGCAACTAATACCGCGTATAGTAATGCAAGTTTTAGTTTTTCAACTCCGTTTGCAGATACTATTACACCAATAGATTTTCTTTATGCGATAACAATTGATATGGCTTGTGGCGTGTATAAGAATGCACAAATGCTTCTTGATATTTTTGGCCAAAATAAAAAAATAGTTGGAGCCGGTGGTGGCTTAAAAAATCCAGTGTTTTGTCAACTTATTTGCGATTTGCTGCAAAAAGAATTTATATTACCCGAGGGATTTCAAGAAGCTTCAATTTTGGGATGTGTCAAGACGTGTAATAAGTATTTTTCATATAAAGATGTTCAAAATAAGAAAACAATTATTTATGAGCCTCAAAAAAACGCTTGGATTGTTGAAGTGTACGAAGGTTGGTTAGAAATGAGAGAAAAAATTAATGATTTTTCATAAAAGATAAGCACTATATTATAAAAGGAGGCAAAATGTATAGTAAAGATTTTTTGGAAGACGCATACACACGAATATTAAAAATAAGAAAGTTTGATATGCGAATGCATGAAATGAACAAAGATCCAGAGGCAAGAAAAGCTTTAATGGGCATAGTTCATTCACACGTAGGGGCAGAAGCATATTCAGTAGCAGTAAGTATGAATCTGAGTCAAGAGGACTATATGGCAACAACATATAGAAATCATGCACATAGCATTGCTTGGGGTATGCCATTAAAAGGATTAGCAGCGGAGTTCTACGGAAAGATTGATGGAGTGTGTAAAGGAAATGCAGGAAACATGCATGCAGTAGATCAAGATATGAATATTGTTGCAGGCTTTGGAATAATAGGAGCAGGGCTTCCTTGTATGTTAGGTACAGCTTTTGCATCAAAATATAATAAGGCAGAAAAAGTTTCAGTAGTATATTTTGGAGATGGAGCAATAGCGCAAGGGGCGTTTCATGAAAGTATGAATTTAGCATCAAAAATGGAATTACCAGTACTTTTTGCAAATGATAATAATGTGTATGCAATGGCTACACATTGTTCAAATAATCTTTGTCATGAAAGCACTACAGAATATGCAAAAGCCTATAATATGAAAAGCTATAGTGTAGATGGAATGAATTTTTTTGAAAGTTATGAAGCAACAAAAGAGGCCGTTGAATATATAAAGATGGAGAACAAACCTGTCTTTATAGAGTATAAGAATTATAGGTTTCATGGACAATGGGAAGGAGATCCTCAACTGTATCAACCAAAAGCAGAGTGGGAAGAATATTGGAAAAAAGAACCAGTTACACAATTTGAAACGAAGGTATTAAAAGAAAAATGGATGAGTCAAGAAGAGCTTGAGGTAATACAGGCCGAAGTTGAAAAAGAAGTTGATGAAGCATATGCTTTTGCTGCTAGCTCCACATTTGCAAAGCCAGAGCATATTTATAAGTATGTATATGCTGATAAGTATTAGGAGGTATAGAAGATGGCAAGAAAAATATCAACAAGAGAAGCAATAAATGAAGCAATATCACAATCAATGAGGGCTGATGAACAGGTTTTTATAATGGGCGAAGACATTGGCGGTGGGGCAGGTCACAAAGATGATACGTATATAGATACTCTCGGAGGTGGTTTCGGTGTTACAAAGGGATTACAAAGTGAGTTTGGAAGGAAGCGTGTAATAGATATGCCAATATCAGAGACGGGGTTTTTAGGAATGTCTTTGGGTGCAGCTTTTGCAGGTATGAGACCAATAGTTGAGATAATGTATGTTGATTTTATAGGAGTTTGCTTTGATCAATTATTAAATCAAATTAGTAAGTTTCACTATATTTATGGAGGGAAAAAATCAGCCCCTATTGTAATAAGGACTCCAGTTGGAGCAGGATTACAAGCAGGAGCAGAGCATTCTCAAACCTTATACCCCTTGTTTGCGTCTTTACCAGGAATAAAGGTAGTAACACCTTCAAGTGCGTATGATGCAAAAGGCTTATTAATGCAAGCTATTAAAGATAATGACCCTGTAGTGTTTTTAGAGCATAAAAAGATTTATTTAGATGAATGTGAAGTTCCAGAAGAGCCATATTATATTGAGTTTGGAAAGGCAGATATAAAAAAAGAAGGAAGTGATGTTACCATTATAGGTATTCAAAAAATGGTTGTAAATGCATTAGAAGCAGCTAAGATTCTTGAAAAAGAAGGCATCAGTGTTGAAGTAGTAGACTTGCGTACTATTTCACCCCTAGATGTAGATACGATGGTATCATCTGCATTAAAAACAGGCAGAGTAATTGTTGCTGAAGAATCTTATCCGCGCTGTGGCTTGGCTGCAGATTTTAGTGCAATCTTGTATGACAATGTGTATGGTAAGCTTAAAAAACCTATTATGAGAGTTATGCCGCCACATGCTCCAATTCCATATCCTTCTCATTTGGAAGAAGAATGGGTGCCGAGTGTTGAGCGTCTTGTTAATAGTGTTAAAGAGTTAATGAAGTAAAAAGAATTTTTCTATAAAAAAGCGTGCTTTTATACAAGCACGCTTTTTTTATACAAGTTATTTGCCTTAATTACGAAATCGTGGTACAATTAACCTGTAAAAAGGAGATTTTTATGCAAGTTAATTTAACAGTAACAATTGTAGTAGTTGTATATCTAATTGCTATGTTGTTAATCGGGTGGTATTCATCAAAACGTATTAAGTCGAATGCTGATTTTATGGTCGCTGGGCGTCGTTTAGGCCCCATTCTGATGGCAGGTACGTTAGCTGCAACTGAAATCGGTGGAGGAAGCTCTCTTGGTGTAGTGCAACAAGGTATGCAAAGTCACGGTATAAGTGCTGCATGGTATATTATTACAATGGGGTTTGCATTTGTAATTTTAACTTTTATTGCACCTAAGTTTCGGGCCGCAACGGTTAAGACAGTTCCAGAATATTTTCGCAGACGATATGGAAAATCATCTGGTTTAATAACCGCTCTTATTATGATGCTACCCCTTATTGGTTTAACAGCAGGGCAATTCATAGCATCTTCAGTTATTCTTTCAACAATGCTGGGCTTAGACTATGCAGTGGCTGTAATCATAGTAGGCGTGATAGTTACAATTTATGCAATTATGGGTGGACTATGGAGTGTTACTCTTACAGATTTTATCCAAGTTTTTTTAATTATTATTGGTATGCTCATAGCAGTACCTTTCGCGATTAACTTAGCAGGAGGATGGCAAAATGTTACATCCAATGTACCAGCTGAAACTTTCAATTTGTTCGCAGGTTATTCGATTGAAGATGTTGTTGGGTTGACTATAATGTATCTTGCTACTTTTACTGTTGGACAAGAAGCAGTTTCTCGATATTATGCAGCGAGAGATGGAAAGGCGGCAAAACAAGGTTCAATTTTAGCAGCGTTAATAAATTTTGTTTATGCATTTATTCCTGCTATTATGGGTATAATCGTTTTAGCCCTTATCAATATGGGTAAATTTAGTGCAGCAGATTTTGGAGAAGTTGGAGCACGATATGCCTTACCTGTTTTAGCTATTGAGGCTATGCCAGCGATTATTTGTGGTCTTCTATTTGCAGGAATTATTTCTGCTACAATGTCGAGTGCAGACTCCGATCTCCTTGGCGCGGGATCAATATTTTCTAATGATATTTATAGAGCCGTGATAAAACCTGAGGCTAGTGATAAAGAAGTTATGAATGTGACTCGGATTGTTATGGCACTTGTAGGAATCTTGTCTACATTAGTAGCGCTATTTAATACTTCGAGCATTATTACTATTTTAATGTTCTCGTTCACGTTACGCGCTGCGGGTGCCTTTTTCCCATATGTTATCGGACATTATTGGAAAAAAGCGTCTACGGCAGGCACAATAGCATCATTGATTTCAGGAACTCTAGTGGTTATCTACCTTGAGCAAATTTCAGGGAAAATGTTATTTGGCATAAAAATCGGACAACCGATTATTCCAGGGCTTCTTGTAGCTCTAGTGTTCTTTTTAATATTTTCTTACATAATGCCAACAAAACATGAAACTACAGAACTTGCTCCAGAAAAGGACTAAGGGGCGTATGATTTAAAATAAAAAACACCGTGATGTAACAAAATAGTTGCCCTCACGGTGTTTTTATGTATAAACTAGCGTAAATTTGTAATAAACTTTTCAATTCTTTCTAGGGCTTCCTTTATCTTGTTAATATCAGTAGCATAACAACAGCGGACAAAGCCCTCTCCACCCGCTCCAAAAACAGAGCCTGGAACAACAGCTACTTGATAGTCTTCAATAAGTTTTGAAGCAAAGTCTTCTGCTGAAAGACCTGTTGATCGTATATCGACAAAGAGGTAAAAAGCCCCATCAGGTTCAACAACAGGTAGCCCAATTTCTTTTAGGCGTTTTGTCATAAGGTTTCGCCGCTGTTGATAAGAGATTCGCATTTTCTCGACTTCAGCCATTCCTGAACGTAAACCTTCAAATGCACCATACTGGCTCATAATTGGTGCACAAATCGAAGAATATTGATGTAACTTATGAACCTGTTCCATCAGGTCTGGTGGACAGCAAACATACCCAATGCGCCAGCCGGTCATTGCAAAAGCTTTAGAAAAGCCATTTAATACTACACTGTATGGTTTCATACCTTCAAACGAAGCAATGGATACATGTTCATTATTATTATAAATCAATTCACAGTAAACCTCATCTGTTAAAACCCAAATTTGATGCTTTTTTACAACTTCCGCGATTTTTGCAAGCTCATCTTTTGGTATCATTTTACCTGTAGGATTGCTTGGAGAACAAAGCATAAGGGCTTTTGTTTTAGGAGTAATAACGCTTTCAATTTGTTCCGCAGTTGGGTAAAACCCAGAAACACTTGTGTCTAGATGAACAAGCTTTGCATTGCATATTTCAGCGAGGGGCTGATATGATACATAACATGGCTCACAAATGATTATTTCATCTTGTGCATTTAGAATTGCACGCAAAACAGCATCTATTGCTTCTGAAACACCAATAGTAATGAGGATTTCTTGTTTTGGGTTATAGTGCAAATTATATTTTTCTAGATACAAGGCAATCTCTTCACGAAGCTCTAAAAGCCCCCAGTTTGATGTATATGATGTGTGGCCTTGCTCTAGGTGATAAAAAGCTTCTTCACGAATAATCCATGGGGTAGGAAAGTCAGGCTCACCAACGCCCAGTGAAATTATATCATCTCTTCCAATCACAAGATCAAAAAATTTTCTAATTCCAGAGGGTGGTATCTGTGTTATTGTTGATGACAGTTTGTCTTTTCGCGTATTTTGCTGCATATTTAAGCACTAACTCCTTGCCTTCTGTCTTTTTTTTCATCAACATAAACTATATCATTTTCTTTGTATTTTTTTAACATAAATGTTGTTTTGGTTCCACGAACGCCATCAATAGTTGATAGTTTTCTTGCTACAAAAAAAGAAACTTCTTGTAAACTTGTTCCTTCAATTGTAACCTTTAAATCGTACCCTCCAGACATGAGATATAATGATTTAACCTCTGGGAATCTATAAATTCGCTCAGCTATTGCATCAAAGCCGTGCTCTCGTTCAGGGGTCACCTGTATTTCAATCTCTGCACGGACAAGATCTTTTTTTGAATCGACCTTTTCATGGTTAATAACAGCTGCATATTTTAAAATAACACCATCTGTTTCAAGTTTTTTTATAGTTGAACTAACTTCATCAAAAGTCTTGTCTGTCATTGCACAAATATCATCTACTGATAACCGTGCATTATCTTGTAATAAATCTAATATTTCATCCATGCTATATAGGATATACGATATAACGTAAATTTGCAAGGGTTGTAAGGGTAAATATTGATTATATGGTAGTAAATATCAAGGAGTTAAAAATGCTAGACTTTCTTATTCCATTTCTTCAAGGCTTTTTAACATTTCTTGCGCTATTTTATCATTCGGGTCGAATTCAAGAACGGCAAGGAAAAATCGTCGCGCTTCATCAAAGTTGCCTTCTTTTAAAGCAAGATAACCAAGGTTTGACATGATTTTTGTATTTTCACTTTCAATGTTCATAGCCTTTGTAAGGTATTCTTTAGCTTTTGCAAAATCACCAAGCTCAGTTAAGCATATAGCAAGCTCATTGTATGTATCGGTGTTAACACCATTGCATGCTAGGGCTTGTTCAAGGGCAGCTTTTGCATCTTCCCATCTTTCTAGTCGGCGAAGAGCCCATCCTAGCATAAACCAAGCGTTCCACACTTGAGGGTTTTTTTCTAAAAAAGACCGAATGGCCACTAATCCTTTTTCTTCTTCTCCCATTGAAATAAAATCATATGCATTTTTGAATAATTCGTCATCTAAGTTTCTACCTTCAATGTCTGAAACTATCTCATTGGCTCTTTCTCTTTTATAATTTCCATTTTTGCCTAATTCTTCTTCTTGTAAATTTTCGGTTAGGGTAATGTATGTCGAAAAGCATTCCTTTGCTCTTGAAAAATTTTTTTGCTTTAAGAAAAAGAAACCTGCATTAAAAAAGGCATCAGGAATTAGTTCTTCAGCTTCCATTACTTGCTTATAGTATCTAAAAGCACTTTCGTCATATGCATCGGCATCTTCAAAAAGACTTGCTCTTCTATATGAATCTCCCCTTTGATCAAAAAATAAAGCCATATTCAAAGTATTTGCCATATCTTCTGGGTCAATCCCTTGCAAGGCCATAAAAATCTCTTCGGCTATATCATAATCTTCATTTTTAACCTTTAAAATTGCAGCATCGGTTAATTCTTGCTTTATATTTGGTTTAGCAGCTAAAAGAATTGACCTATAATATTGTTTGTTTTGATTTTTATCATCGTATGCAAGTACGGTAAGTATTCCTGCTAAAATTTGTTCCCATGAAAGCGTCTGAATGTCAAAACTTGTTTCAGCTTCATCTGATTGGGATTTTTGTACCGGTAATAAAACGCTTGGGTCTAGCGCAAAATTTTTATTTTCGAGTATAAAATCTTCTGGTAAAGATATAAATACTAGGCTTTCTAATGGATTAGAAGGATTCATGTCTATTTGTCCTTTTCTTAATTTGTACTAGGTGCTTGTGCACTTTCGGCTGGATCTTCAGTAGCTTCTTGAGAATTTTCAGGTGTATCCTGCTTATTACCTTCTGCAGGGGTAACCGTATTAGTCGGTGATGCAGCAGTATTAGTTTCCTCTGAGGCGTTAAGCATTTTCTTTCTAAAAGAAGTAAGGTATTTGTTTACATGCATCTTATATGAAATTGGAATTGAGTCTTCATAAAAATGCATAGAAAATGCAACAAGATCTTTTCGGCCTTCGATATTTTCAACTTGTACAATTTTTCCTTTCAGATCTAACACCTCTGCAGGGTCTTCAAAGATTAAACGTAGTATGGTCTCTTTTTCTTGAAGAAAGTGCGCCAGTCCCATCATTAATACTTTTGCTCCTCGAAAGGATATATCTCGGACAATACAATTTCTAGGGACTTTTTCGATGAATACTTGTGTTTCTTTTTTTGTTAAACTCAAATATCTCATCGAGTCAGGTGTTATCATAATACGTTCTTCAGAGCGCTTTACATAATTATTGTTTGTTTCTAACAGTTTTCCAAGAGCCTCGATTAAATCATCTGGTGGCTTTGAGTTGAATTCTAATGTTGCTATAGCAAGGTCATTTGAGTCCATGTAAGATTCGATTTCTGATACTCGGCAGTTGACAAATAAACTCATCGGTTTCCCGTAGCTATCGGTAAAATAAAAACGTAAGCTTACTGGGGTGTTTATTTTTTGTATAGCTGCATAGGCGCCGCCCTTTGTCCCAATAATTATTTTTGCCTTTACTAAAGACGAAGAGTTAATTATACATGCCCACTGAACACCATTACATTTAATATAAATTTGTCTAGGATCAATTCGTAAAACTTTTAAAATTTCACGAGAAAAAATAATATTAGTGTCGCGATAAAGATCATAGTATTGGTTAATTTGTTGGCTTGTGGTTATACCCATATACCCATGATAATCAATAATAGATAAATGGTCAATATACTTATTTGCTAACCTGCAAATATAATTTAAATAAATTTTCCTACAAAATGCAGTTATTTACTTAAAATATAAAAACCAATACTATTAGCAACGCGCCTGTTAGATATGATAGACTGCTCTGGTGCATGAGGGAAAATAAGGCTTACTGACCCTCCGCCGTCTAGCTGTAATGCTTTATTTGCACCACTTTCTTGAAGAATTTTTGCACATTCCATATAGTTTAAGCCCAGGCTAGTTTTATTTTTTTCAACACTTAATATAAACAAAGTGTAGCCATCTTCACTAACACCCACTGCGGTTCTTGCATCCTTAATGTCTTTATATTCTATTATTTTATTTTCATCTAAGATGATAAAAAATCCACCGAATGAAAAATATGAGCTTTCTTCATCGATTTCTTTTTGTGATGCTGTAATACTTGCTTTTTTATCTTTTGAAAAGCTAAGGGCTGCATAGTTCTCATTTGCAGGTGAAAATTCTGAGCCTTTGTAAATATAAATTCCCTCTATAGTGCGCTTCTTAAATGATAGTTCTGTAGGATAAGAATATGGTGAAGCATTAATTGCTACATGAGCATGAGTGCTCTGTGCAAAATCCTTTGTAGTTTGCCCAAGTGTTGTATAGCTTTTGTTTGGTACAGGTGCTGTTGCATCAATTACAACTGAGGGATGGTTTAATTGAATTGTAGTAAGATGATACACTATCGACGAGTTTTGAACTCGTGTATGTGTAATTGCAGGATGCGTACTTGTTTTATGTTCAATTTTTTTGTTTTCTATATTTGGTGTTACACATGATATAAAAAAGAATGTTAAAAGGAGTAGAATAAAATGTGATGAAAAAAGCCTCGGCAAAAATGCCGAAGCTTTTGAAATACTTTTCATATTAATATGCATTTCGTGTGTTTTTTGTACTTCTCTTTTTTTTCATCAGTTTACGCTGAAGGGTTTTGTTTTTGCGGTTTAGAATTGTAGAAGGTTTTTCGTAGTACTCGCGCTTTTTGTATTCACGAATAATGCCTTCTTTTTCAACCATGCGTTTAAAGCGTTTGATAGCTTTCTCAAGATTCTCTGAATCATCAACAATTATGTGTGCCAATATGTTCACCCCCTTTCGGCCATTCCGTAAGACTGGAGTATTATATTAGCATATTGTACAAACTCCGTCAAGTAGTTTACTGCAGATGTGATATACTTACTCTCGTAATAGTTTTTGCTTTTGTTTATGTTCATACATCTTTTTATCTGCAATTTTTAAGAGCGTTTGCATATCAGTTCCATCAGTAGGGTATTGCGCATATCCAACTGAAGTTGAAATCTCAATTTGAAGTGTGTCAATAAAGAATACTTCTTCGGCCATACTTTCTATGCGTTGTATAATTCGTTGAATATTGGCACTATCTAGCTCTGAGTTAATAATGAGGGCAAACTCATCCCCCCCTAAACGGATGGCAGTTTTGTTACTATCAAAACGATTTTGCATTCTTAAGGCAAAGGCTGTTAAGAGTTTATCGCCTATTAAGTGTCCATACGTATCATTAACTGGTTTAAATTTATTTAAATCGAGATAAAAGAGTGTAAATCCTCGCTCTTTATTAATGTTTTTGTCATCTAAGTAGGATTCTACTTTTTTTCTATTATAAAGCTTTGTTAAAGGGTCATAATAAATTTGGTTGTGTATAGAGGTGATTCTTCTTTTTCTAATGTAGATAAGGAGGGATAAGATAGCACAAATTCCAACTGATTCGATTAAAGACATAAGAAATAAAGAAATTCTTTGGCTTTCAAATGATGAATCGTATAAGTAAAAGTCCCATGTATTATTTTCAACAGTTAAAGGGCTGTAAAATGCTTTTGAATAATCGAAATTTTCAGTGTTAATTAAAGGTGTTTTTTCACCATTGTATGATGAATGAATTGCATACTCATAACCTAAAATATCAAGATCTTTCGTTTCAAGAGCTGCGAAGGCGATAGAGATGGGGTCGTATAGAATCGACACAAAGCCCCAAAAGGTGTTGTCTACTAAATAAATTGGAGAGCGAATTGTTAAGCCCATTTCTCCACTTTGTAGCAAAAAAGGTCCAGATATCATTATTTGTCCAGAGCGCTTCGATTCATAAGCTCCTTCCTTTGTACCTTCAAATTCAAATACATTTAACCCTAGTACATTTATATTATCTTCACTAGGTGGATAAATCCATTTAACGATTCCCTCTGGCATATATGAAATTGAAATCATTGTGTTCTCATCGAAAAAATCGCCAGCTATGTAGTTGTATGTATTTTCATTGAAAGCAGGCTCAAGATAGCGAATAATGCTTTCTAATAGGAGACCCCTTTCAATGCTTTGCGATACGGTGTTTTGTATTCTTTCTACATATATTTGCATATGAGTTCGAATGGTAGCTTCTTGTTTTTTTGCTAAAAAAACTTGACGAATAGAAATGTGTGTTAAGCATAGTATTGCAAA
>CAYJGO010000044.1:0-14047 GCA_964369855.1 uncultured Treponemataceae bacterium
ACGCTCTTCAGTCAGATATACACAAAGAATCGTGTTTTGAACACTTATGTCAAACGTTAAATGTTAGCATAGATGTTGTAAAAGAAGACTACAAAAATCGTGATGCTGCCTTAAGGAAGGTAGAGTATGCGACAAGAAAGAGTGAGTCAAAAGAGTGTGTGATTTTAAAACCAAACCTTGAACTTCGTGCGGTTTTAGCTGCTGTTGCAAACTTTGATCACTTTTCTTTAATGAGATCTTCTTTGACTATTGATGACTTCGAAGATGCGTTGGCGCGGGAAATGTTTATTAGTCTTGAGGAATGTTTTAGAGAGGGAGCTGTCAGTGCGGAAAGTATATTGTCTAAATTTAGTGAGGATGTTAAATCGATAGTGACCAAAGCGATCACATCAGGCGAATTCGCTGAAAACTCCGAGCAAATAATTACAGAGAATGTACGAATGCTTAAAATTAAAGGTCTTGAACGAAAAAGGGTGCGACTTTTAAATAAAATGAGACAGGCTCAATCTGGTACACCAGATGAGCAATACCTTTTAGATTCATTACTGAATGATAAAATTAACATTGATATAGAATTAAATAAATATAAGGGGCATTGATGTCAGATCAAGAACAGCAAGTTGAATTAGATCCAGCTGTTGTAAGGCTCATAGAACATGCACAAGAGAAAAAAACAATTACATGGGATGATGTAAATGATTTTTTACCTCCAGATCTTATTAGTTCCGATAAAATGGAAGATGTTTTACTCTTACTGCAAAAAAATCAAATTCAGTTACTTGAAGAAGATACTTTTTTTGAAGGCGATGATGCTTTAAAGCGAGAACTAGAAACAGAAGATGAAAGTGCAAAAGATGTAAGTCGCAAAAAACTTGTGTTTAATGAAAAAGACGCTAAGAGTGATGATCCAATTAGATTATACTTACGTGAAATCGGGAAAGAGCATCTACTATCAGCAGAACAAGAAGTTATTCTCGCTAAAAAAATGGAGAGCGGCGAAAACATTATTAAAGATGTTATCAAGCGTTCAGGCATGATGATACCTGAGTTTTATGCCCTAGCTCAAAAAGCGTATGTTCGCATTGATGTTAACGAAACAAGTAGGCCTCGAAAAGAAATAAATGAAGAGATGTCAGAAAAGCGTCGTTTAAAACTTGCTTATGGTGAGAATTTAAAACCAATTTTAACTGACATGAAACAGTATACAAATCTAAAAAAACAACTCTATGATGCAGACCCATCTAAAGATATTTTTGAAGACAAGACCTTACTTCAATTACGAACAAAGATATTAAATCAATTGAAAAATATTGACATTAAATCGGAAGAGATTGAACGTTTTTCACTTCGCTTTATTGAGGCAAAAATACGTATTGCAGAATTTAAACAGCGGCAGGAAAAAAAGGCTAAAGAACTACGTGTGTCTGATTTTTCTGGATTAAGAAATTTAGGAAAAAGACTTGCAATTAAGTCTGAACGCTCGAAGCTTGAAAGTGAGCTTAATATGACTGCTGATGAAATAAGAGAAGTGTACACACAAATTCAAAAAATTGATCGAAAGCTTAGAAAATTAGAGTATGAGTTTGAAAATAATGTTAATGAAATCCTAGCTATGACTCAAGAAATTGATACAGGGCGTAAAATGATGGAAGAGGCTAAAAATCGTCTTATAAATGCTAATTTACGCCTTGTTGTTTCGATAGCAAAAAAATACACTAATAGGGGATTACAGCTTTTTGATTTAATACAAGAAGGAAATATTGGCCTTATTAAAGCAGTAGAAAAATTTGAATACAATAAAGGATTTAAGTTTTCAACATATGCTACTTGGTGGATTAGACAAGCAATTACACGAAGTATTTCAGATCAAGCTCGAACAATTCGTGTTCCAGTACACATGATTGAAAATATTAACAAAGTTGTTCGAGAATCTAGGCAACTATTACAGCGTTTGGGAAGAGAACCAACGGATGAAGAAGTAGCTGAACAATTAGGTTGGCCAGTTTCAAGAGTTAAAACTGTTAATAATGTTGCAAGAGAGCCAGTTTCAATTGATCAGCCTGTCGGTGAAGAAGAAGATTCTTTACTCGGAGATTTTATTGAAGATAAAGAGGTAGAAAATCCGTCATCTCGAACAGCCTATATGTTATTAAAAGAGCAAGTACAAAGTGTGCTTTCTACTTTACCAGTTCGTGAGCAAGAAGTTCTTGAAATGCGATTTGGTTTTAAAGATGGGTATTCGTTAACTCTAGAAGAAGTTGGACTTTACTTTGATGTTACTAGAGAAAGAATAAGGCAAATTGAAGCAAAAGCATTGCGAAGATTACGGCATCCAAGACGTGCAAGTGGGTTACGTGATTATATAGACAATTAATTAAATTTAGTGTATAAAGTATATATAAGGTAAAGGTAAACAATGACAGAAATTTTTGAAAAACTAAAGAAGTTGCAAGAAATTTTGGTTGAAAAATACTCAATCGAACATGAAATTGAAGATTCACCAAAAAAACTCTCCGTACAAGATGAGTTACTCGCTCGATTAAAAAAAGAATTTATAGTAAAAAATACAGAGTATGAAGAAGTACGTTCTAAAGTACTAAAACTAAAAGCTGATCTTTCAGAAGCAGAACTTGCTAGAGAACGTGGCGAAAAAAATATGGAAAGTATTTCAACACACCGTGAATATGAAGTATTAGAAAAATCAATTAAAGATTCAACAGATTTAGAACAAACTGTTCGAAAAGAATTACATAAAGAAGAAGCTAGTTTAAATGAGTTAAATGACAGGCTAAAACAAGATGAAAAGTTAATCATTAGTCAAGAGAAAGAGTTAAATGATGGCAAAGATGAACTAGAAAAAGAAATTAATGCTATGAGAAAGCAACTTGACAATTTAGAAAAAAAAGAGGCAAAGCTTATTCCTGGTATAGATCCTGAAATTGTTTTTAAGTTTGAACGTATAATTAAAAATAAAAAAACTGGTATCGTTGCTGTTAAGGGAAATGTATGTGAAGGCTGTCACATGATTTTACCAGCACAATTTGCCAATGAAGTACATAATGGGGATAAAATACATTTTTGTCCTTATTGTAGTAGAATTTTATTCTATCAAGAACCTGAAGCTGGTGAGGATGATTTTTTCCAACTGGATGAAACAGGCAGCCTCGCTGGTTTTGATGAAGATGATTTTAGTGATGAAGAAGAAGAAGATGATGATTCTTCACAGCCTACATCAGAAGCAGGCTCAATGAATGAAATGGAGTTTGATGAGTAATTTATCAGAAAAGATGTAACCGCGGCTCTGCCGAGGAAAGTCCGGGCTCCTTCGGACAGAATGCCGGTTAATGGCCGGGTGCACTTAGTGCAACAGATAGCGCAACAGAAATTAAACCGCCTTTTGGGTAAGGGTGAAATGGTGAGGTAAGAGCTCACCTGATATTTGGTAACAAATATTGTATGTGCAAGCCTCATTCGGAGCAAAGTTAAGCAGTAACAGACTGTCCGAGTCTAATGTTACGGGTAAACTGCTAGATGCATATAGTAATGTATGCTCGAGATAGATGGTTACAAGTAAGACTGTCTCAGTCTTACTAAACAGAATCCGGCTTACCGTCTTTTCTGTTTTTGGTGGGAATTAATGAAAAAGGTTTTTAAAAAATTTAACAATCCTCTTGGCTCCTCAGTAAAAATTCCTGCCTTACAAACTAAATATAAAAAAACTCCTTTTCTTTTTGCTTTTAAAGGAAAAAATAATATTACAAAAATTACTGCGGTAATTGCCACTCTGGTATTTTTTATTTTATTTGTTGTATTTATAGTATTTAAGATGTATACAACACTCAATTCTCAACCAAATATTTCATATTTAGATACTCTTTGGGAAGCTGAAGATTATGAACAAACATATACCTTTTCTAAAGATATTTTGTCAGTAAGTCCATTAAACAATGTTGCATTAACGTATAATGGGTATTCATCTTTTTATTTGGCACTTTCAACAACAGATACGGCTGTAGTTCACGGTTATATTGATGAGTCAATTAATTCTCTTAGACTTGCATTACTGGAATCTAGAGGAAATATGATTCCCCAACTTCAATATATGCTCGGAAAGGCGTATTTTCATAAAAATCGTTTATCGGCATATTATTTTTACGCAGATCTTGCTATTAAATACTTGCATAGTGCATACAATTACGGGTATAATGCAGTAGATATTTTTGAATATTTAGGGTTGAGTTATGCTTCGTTGGGAATGACAGAGGAGAGTATTTTATACTTTACAGAAGCACTTTTAGTTAATGATTCTGATGTTTTGCAGCTGGCGATTGCTGAGCAATATTATACAATTGGTAACTATGATGCAGCGAAGCCATATTTGCAAAGAATAAAAAGTAGTAGTAATAATGATCTTTTTATTGTACAATGTTCAAATCTATTGGGGCAAATTTACATAGCAGAAGAAAACTATGAAGAAGCTCAAATTGAATTTGAAAGTGCATTAGAAAAGGATATAAACTCTGCTGATGCTTACTACGGACTTGGTTTGATATACGAATATCAGGGCAATTTTGTGAGAGCAAGAGCTCAATGGAGAGAAGCATTAGAAAATGATGTTAATCACCAGGGTGCAAGATTAAAAATGACAGAATAAGAGGTTTGGAGGAAAAATGGGACTTTTTGATAGATTTTCAACAGATATAGGTATGGATTTAGGGACATGTAACACCTTAATTTATGTACCTGGTAAGGGAATTGTAATTAATGAACCCTCAGTTGTAGCAGTCGAGAAAGGCACTGGAAAAATTCTTGCAGTAGGTGCCGAAGCTAAAAGGATGCTTTGGAAAACACCTGGCGATATAACTGCAATTAGGCCGTTAGCTGATGGCGTTATATCAGATATTGATAGTACTGAAAAAATGATACGATATTTTGTATCAAAAATTATACCTAAATATCAAGTTATTAAATCAGTTAGAATGAAAATTGGTATTCCGAGTTGTATTACAGTTGTAGAAAGAAGAGCTGTAATTGAAGCTGCAATGAAGGCTGGTGCAAAAGAAGTAAGTGTAATTGAAGAATCTCGAGCTGCAGCTATTGGGGCAGGTATTCCGATACATGAACCAGCAGGTCATATGGTTTGCGATATTGGTGGTGGAACTACTGAAGTATCTGTAATTTCACTTAATGGTATGGTTGTTACTAGTTCAATCCGAGTTGGTGGTGATGAATTTGATGAAGCAATAATCAAGTATGTTCGAAGCGAACATAGTTTGATTATCGGTCAGCAAACAGCTGAACGACTAAAAATTGAGATTGGGAATGCATCACCTGAAAAAAATATTGAAAAAATGGAAATAAAAGGAACTGATGCAATTACTGGGCTACCAAGACGCCTTGAAATTGATTCTATAGAAGTTCGTGAAGCTCTAAAAGATCCCACAACCGCTATTGTAGAAGAAATAAAACTCACGTTAGGAAAAACACCACCTGAATTAGCTGCAGATATTGTAGAGAGAGGAATTGTAATGACAGGTGGAGGTTCATTACTAAAAGGTTTACCAAAGCTAATATCAAAGGAAACAGGTGTACCAGTTTTCTTAGTAGAGTGTCCTCTTGAATGTGTTGCTGTTGGAGCAGGTCGATCATTTGAAATTATGAAAGACATGACCAGTGACAGAAGTATTTATGATAGTTTAAACACTTAACAATATGGAAAAGATTCACACTTCACGATCGCTAAAATCCTCTTTACTTTTACTGGCTAGTTTAGTTACAGTTTCTGGAATTTTTTTAACAATTTCTACTGGTGTGTTCGTCTTAAGTTTTAAACAAATAGGCTTTTCTTTTTTTTCTATTGCACAACGAGAAATTTTTTCAGTTGTTGATACAGTTGAAAATACGTTCACCGCTTTGGGTGATCTTGCAAATTTACAAGAAGAGTATAATATTCTTGTTGAACGAGTTGAAGATTATGAGTTTTTACAAAGAAGTAATGCTGAAATAAGAAGAGAAAATGAACGCTTAACTCAGTTGTTAGGTTTCACTCAAACCTATGCATATAAAACTGAAACTGCGAGAATAATTGGCCGTGATCCTGAAAATCTTTATTCTGGAATTACTATAGATAAAGGAAGTAGACACGGTGTGCAGAAAAACATGCCAGTAATGGCGTTACAAAGTGGTAACATTGGTTTAGTTGGTCGTGTCGTAACTGTTGGTCTTTATACCAGTTTAATTATGCCAATTTATGATTTTAATTCGCATGTTTCTGCTCGAGTTCAATCTACACGTGATTTGGGCTTGATATCAGGAAATGGCTTTTCAGACGGAACTTTAACTTTAAACTATATTAAAAATAGGGTTCTTAATGACTTGCAATTTGGAGATGTAGTTGTTACATCTGGTGAAAATGATAATTATATAAGAGAAACCCCAATAGGTACAATTTCAGCTATCTCAGATGTAGATTATGATACAAATTTAATTATTTCGGTTGTACCCATTATCGACTTTTCGCGATTAGAAGAAGTAATTCTTGTTGATACTGAAACATTGAATGAAACACAAGGTACAAGGCAGGAGAACCAATGAAGCGTATAGTTGCCTTTGCAATTCTTTTAATTTCAGTGTTACTCATTGAAACTGCAGCATTATCAAATTGGTATATTTTACCAGTAATTCCAGACATTTTATTAATTGTCGTAATATACATTGGGTTACATAATGGTACAACTCTAGGACAACTTTCAGGTTTTGCTTCAGGTATTTTAATTGATTTTCTTAGTGCAACCCCTTTTGGGCTAAACTCTTTAGTACGAACTGTAGTAGGGTTTTTGAGTGGGCTGTTACACTTAAATGTACAAACAAAAGGACTGTTTATGCCTATTTTGTATGGCTTTTTAGCAACAATGTGCAAAGCCTTTATCATTTTCATTGTGTCCTTTTTCTATCCTGGAAAAATAATGCTATACCCATTCTTTACTTCTACTGTTTGGTATGAGGCAATTTTTAATGCGTTACTATCCCCTGTTGTATTTTGGGTGCTTGCATTTTTTGATATATTTTCTTCCAAATATCGTGCGGAGACGTATGAATGAGTGACACAAATTTTTCAAATTTTCATGAAAATGATGCAGATAAAAAAAGCCATACTGTTTTAGTTTTTTCAATTATAATTGGACTTACACTTTTTGTATATTTAGCAAGAATATTTTCAATGCAGATTATTGAGGGGACAGAATATCGTATTCAGTCTGAATTAATATCAAGTAAAGTTAAGGTAATTCCTGCACAACGAGGGCAAATTTTCGATAGAAACGCAATTGTTCCGATAGCTACAAATAATGATTCATGGGCAGTAGATATTACTCCTGGTGAAATATCTGCACAAAGATATGACAGTGTGCTAGCTAGGCTGGCAGTATTTTTAGATATGCCTAAAACTGAAATTGAAGCTAAAATTCCACCAGCAATGAGAAACTCATTTGCGGAGACAGAAATCATGTCTTCGGTGCCTTTTAGCGTGGTAACAAATATAGCAGAAAATATTGTTGACTTGCCAGGTGTTTCTTGGAGAGCTAAACCAGTTAGAAGCTATGCATCAACAAATTCAATGTCTCATATTGTTGGTTATGTTGGTGATATTACTAGAGAAGAACTTCAAATATTATATAATCAAGGTTATGATAATACCAGTATAATTGGTAAAACTGGTATTGAACGTCAATATGATCAGTTATTACAAGGCAAAAGTGGAACCGAATCAAGAACAGTAGATGTAAGAGGTCGATTCGTTTC
Organism: uncultured Treponemataceae bacterium; assembly: GCA_964369855.1. GTDB lineage: Bacteria > Spirochaetota > Spirochaetia > Treponematales > Treponemataceae > CAYJFX01. The sequence goes on from CAYJGO010000044.1 coordinate 7,801, forward strand.
TGATGAACCTGTAATTACAGCGCCGCAATCTGGGGACAACCTTGTTCTAACAATTGATGCACGAATTCAAGAATTAACTGAAAAAGCTCTAGGCGATAGAGTAGGGACTGCGATAGTATTAAATCCGAGAACGGGTGAAATTCTTTCAATGGTTTCATATCCTTATTTTGATCCTAATATTTTTAGTTCAGATAATTATGCAAGCGAATACAATCAGCTATTATCTGACGAAAACAACCCTTTTTTGAACAGAGCTGTAAATGCAGAATATCCTGTAGCTTCAACTTTTAAAACTATTATGGCAACAGCTGTAATAGAGGAAGGCGATATTCCACTGCATAAGACAATTGAATGTGAAGGGTTATTAGAATATGGTGGTAGAGATTTCAATTGTCACGTAGGAATTCCTGGTCATGGATATGAGACCTTACAGCAAGCTTTAGCTGATTCCTGTAACGTATATTTTTGGACAGTAGGTAGAGATTATTTAGGAGTTGAAAAAATCATTGAATATAGTGAGATATTTGGTTATGGTTCTCCTTTAAACATTGATTTACCAAGTAGTAAATCTGGTTTTGTACCTACGCCAGAGTGGAAAGAACGTAGCTATCATGAAAAATGGCTTGGCGGTGATACAATGAACTTGTCAATAGGGCAAGGTTATACTACTGTTACACCATTACACGTTGCAAACTCTATGGCTATGATTTATAATGAGGGAGTAATTTATGAGCCCCACGTATTAAAAGAGGTTAGAGATCCTGTTTCAGGAGAAGTAATTTCAACGACTAATCCAACTGTTTTACATTCATCAGATGTTTCTGTAAATACATGGGAAACATTAAAAGAATATCTACGTTATACTGTAACTGATGGATCAGCGCAATTTCCACTAAATAATAGACTTGTACGAATTGCAGGTAAAACAGGGACAGCAGAAGTTGCCGGGTATTCTGACTCATGGCACTCATGGTTTGTCTCATATGGTTATCCTTTTGAAGGAAGTGAAGAAGATGCAGTTGTAGTTTGTGTAATGGTAGAGGCCGTGAATGATTGGGAATGGTGGGCTCCTTACGCAACTAATATTATTTATCAAGGCGTATTTGCAAATCAAACATTTGATGAAGCAATTGGTGCGCTTGGTTTTAGATACTTACAAAAACCAATTGGAAGACAGGAATAAGCATGCGAAAGTTAATTATATTTCGTCTTTTTGACTATGTTCTCTTATTTTGCGTAACTTTGTTAGTAATAATTGGTATATTTTTTATTTATTCTTCGGGTGTAAACTCTGAGGGTATTTCTGTTTCAAATGAATACATTAGGCAAATATTTTTTGCTGCTACTGGGTTCATACTAATGATACTTTGCAGTTTATTTGATTATAGACGTATAAATAGGTTTGTGCCTACTGCATTTATTATTTTTATCGTTGTTTTAATCTATACAGCACTTTTTGGAAAGGTTGTGAATGGAGCGAGAAGCTGGCTTGGGATAGGAACTTTTGGAGTGCAACCATCAGAGCTGGGGAAAATTATCTATGTTCTTTTTTTAGCATGGTATTTAGAAAAATCACAGAAGACAGTACCTTTGAAACGATTTATTTATTCACTTATTATAATGTGTTTACCTCTTGGATTAATACTTATTCAGCCTGATATGGGAACTGCAATTGTTTATGTACCTATTTTTCTAGCAATGATTTTTGCAGCAGGGATTCCAAATAAATATCTTATTTTAGTTCTTAGTACGGGTATATTAACTATATTTTTTACTGTTCTACCTATATTAAATGAAGAAATATTACAGCAAAGTCTCATTATAGTTAGAGTGTTTACTGAACAGAATTTACGTTTAATTGTTATCGGTTCTCTTTTTTCAATTACATTGATTGGAATATTGGGAATTTTCTTTTATAAAAATAAATATTATTACTGGATAACGTGGATATTTGGAACATTAGCAGTGTCATATGTAGCATCAATTTTAGCATCAATGGTCTTACAAGATTATCAAATTCTACGACTTATTGTCTTTCTAAATCCTGATATCGACCCCTTAGGATCTGGATGGAATATTATACAGTCAAAGATAGCAATAGGATCAGGTGGTGTGTTAGGACAAGGTTTTTTACAAGGGACACAAAGCCATTATAGATTTTTACCACAACAAAGTACAGACTTTATTTTCAGCATTTTAGCAGAAGAAATTGGGTATATTGGTATATTTTTTGTGTTTGTGTTATATGGTATTCTATTTTTTAGAACATTATATATAATGAAAAATACTAAAAATACTTTTGGTTATTTTTTAACAGTTGGTTTTCTGACAATGTTCTTTTTTCATTTTATGATTAACATTGGAGTTGCCATGGGTATAATGCCAATTACAGGTATTCCACTTTTCTTTTTATCTTATGGTGGATCTTCTTTATGGACCGCTATGATTGCAATAGGCTTGTTAAAAAATATTAATTTTAGGCGGCTTGATTATTAAAAACAAAATAAATCCTTTACAAGAAATTGGAACGGAGTTACAATCAATTCAAAATCCTGCTAGATATCTGGGAGGTGAGTTTCAACAGTTTATTAAAGTTGATGCAGATTTTTCATTTGGTATTGCATTTCCTGATTTATATGAAATAGCTATGAGCAACCAGGCTATAAAAATTATATACAACGGTTTGAATAATCTAGACGGGATCTCATGTGAAAGAGTTTTTGCAGTTGAAAAGGATTTTGAAAATTTATTAATAAATAAAAACATTCCATTATATACCCTTGAAACAGGGATACCTCTGTTTGATTTAGATATGCTTGGCTTTTCGATTGGCTATGAGCTTGGTTTAACATCAGTGTTATCTATACTCGACTTGGGAAAAATCCCTTTAAACGCAATTGACCGAGATGATAGACACCCGATAGTTTTAGCTGGAGGATGTGGCGTCACAAACCCAGCTCCTTTGGCGCAGTTTTTTGATGCGGTATTTATCGGAGAAGCAGAAAATGAATTATTTAATCTCGTTAAACAAATTTCTAATTTAAAAAAAAGTGGCAGTAATCGAAAAGAAATTTTGGAATTTATGTATCAGCATCCTAGTGTTTGGACAAAAGGGAAAAAAACAAAACGTGCAATACAAAATGATTTTGGTAAAGTAAGTTCAGTGAAAGCCTATAGACCTCTTCCATCAATTAAGCCTGTTCAAGATCATGGCGTGGTTGAAATAATGAGAGGGTGCCCCAATGGGTGTAGATTTTGCCACGCTGGAATCTATTATAGGCCTCAGAGAATGAAAGAGCTTGATGTAATCTTAAAAGAGGTTGATGAGTTAGTAAATGTAGCTGGCTATAAAGAAATAAGTTTAACATCACTTTCATCTGGTGATTATCATGATATTGAAAAATTATTGCATATTTTAACAGAAAAATATAAGTCAAAAAAAATATCTTTTCAATTACCATCTTTAAAGGTAAGTAGCTTTACATTACCACTATTGGAAAGTTTAAGCACAACAAGAAAAAGTGGGTTAACATTTGCAGTAGAAACTCCTGTTGAATCATGGCAGTTTTCATTAAACAAGGAAGTGTATGAAGAAAAGCTTTATGACATAATTATGAACGCAAAAAAACGAGGATGGAATAAAGCTAAGTTTTACTTTATGGTTGGGTTACCGGTTGGAAAGCATTCAGAAGGTCATGATTATGATATCGAAGGTGAGTATATTGTTGGTGGAGAAGGTAGTGAAGAAAAGGCAATCGTTGATTTTATGCTTGCAATACAAAAAGGAACAGGAATTCAATGTAATGTAAACGTAGGTACCTTTATACCAAAACCACACACTCCATACCAATGGGCGGCTCAATTAACTCAAGAGCAATCAAGAGAAAAATTATATTATATTCGCAGTAATCTTCCGAAAGGTAAGTTTCGGGTAAGTACACATAACCAGTTTGTTTCGTATATCGAAGGTCTTATTTCTCGTGGAGATCATAGAGTAGGGGAAGTAGTTCTTTTAGCATATAAAAAAGGCTGTCGTTTGGATGCATGGGAAGAACATTTAAATACAGAGTTGTGGATGGAAGCTATTAAAGAAATAGAATTAAAATATAATTGGGTAGCGGAAGATTATATTTGTAAGCCCCGTTCTTTAGATGATGTCTTGCCTTGGGATGATATAGATCTCGGTACAGCAAAGGCGTACTATAAATCTGAGTGGAAGAGATCAATAGCAGAAAAAAGAAGTCCACTTTGTGAAACAGATTGTTTAGATCATTGTGGCTTATGTTCGAAAGAAAAAAAAGGTATTTCAGTTCATACAACACGTATAAGTGACGAAGATGTAAAACGAGTTCTTGATGAGATTGAATTGACACCAAATAGTAACGAAAATGAACTAGCTGAGCAAAATATTGATATTTTGTGGAGGGCAGTTTTTTCTTTTAATAAAGAGTATGGAATAGAATATTTACCTCATTTAGCATTAGTTGAAACTTTTCATAAAGCATTTTTAAGAAGTAATTTACCAATTATGTATACAAACGGCTTCAATCCATTGCCACGCTTTGAGCTAGCATCAAGTTTATCACTGGGCGTTCGTTCAAAGTGTGAGGTTGCATCAATAATCTTACGAAATGAGGTTAGTGTTGGTGACTTTACAGCAAAGCTACAAGAAAATCTTCCTTCGCATCTTAGTATCGAAAACGTTTTTATTTATGCTGTTTCAAACAAAAAGAAAAGAGAGTCACTTGCATCTTTATTATGGGGTTCTCGTTATACGTATACCTTTTTAACTGATAAAAAAGAAACATTAAACTTTTTGCATTCAAATGAAATAATAAAACAGTTAATTAATCGCTACAATGAAAAAGACAACACGCTTGATGTTATTTTGCCATTTAACCTTGATAGACCTTTTAGAGATACTATCAGCACTTTTTTTGAAAAAAAAATATATGAATGCGTTGATATTGAAAAAGCTATTACTTATTCTAAGTGTCTAAGTAATACCACAGACTATTGCACTTATTTTGAAACTTATAATAAGATTGCCGAGATACATAAGAGCTTATGTAGTTAGCCTTCTAAACATCTTCTTAAGATGTATACTTTTGTATACTTTATGTGTATTTTTTTATACAGCTTAAGAGTGATTCTAGGTGTGTATGGAGTTATGAAGAGTTTTTTAGTGATAGTTCTACTTTATTTTGCTCAAGGAATTCTATCTGCAGTTGAAAATGGTGTATTTGTTCATTTTATTGATGTTGGTCAGGGTGATAGTACATTTATTGATATTGGAGAATTTGAAGTACTTATTGATGCTGGTGATAACAGTTCTGGTGATATTGTTTCTCAGTATATATCAAATATGGTAGATGGGTCTTTGGACATAGTTGTTGCAACTCATCCTGATGCAGATCATATTGGTGGGTTGGATGATATTTTATCTGCATTTGATGTTGATTTACTGATTGATAGTGGAAAATCGCATACTACAAAAACGTATGCTGCGTACATAAATGCTGTTTTGAATGAAGATGGCTTGGTGTTCATTAATGATTCTGATTTACGATATAAGTTGGGTGAGGGTGTATTTTTTTCTATTATTGAAACCTTAGATGATAGTAATGATAATAACGAAGTATCGGTAGTATGTGCGCTTTTCATAGGAGATATTTCAATGCTGTTTGCTGCCGATATTGAAAGTATAATTGAATTAGAGTATGGCGATAAATTTGGCCATTATGATGTTTTAAAAATTGCTCACCATGGCTCTAGAACATCAACTACAGAAACTTTTTTAGATACAGTTAAACCAACTTACGGTATTATTAGTTGTGGCAAGGATAATAGGTATGGTCATCCTCATGATGAGGTGCTAGAGCGCTTACAAGAGCGTAATGTTGAAGTATATAGAACTGATATTCATGGCACAATAGTTATTTCTGTAATTGATAATAATGTAAGTGTTCTACCAAGTAAGTGGTAGGTGTGGGTATAACATATGTGTTGTATATGAATCGGTAGACAGAATATACATTATGGGAAGTAATGTATTATAAACTTTCTTGTATTCAAAAAAAAGACGACATGAAAATGTCGCCTTATAAAAACTTGCATTATTACATAAACATTGGGTCAATCTTATCTTTATAGATTTCAACAATCTTATGTCTCATCATTTCTTGTTTTGCGGATAGTTCTTTTGAAACTTGAAAGCTTTCTGAAAGAAGCGCAAACTTACTAATTC
>CAYJGO010000045.1:0-13996 GCA_964369855.1 uncultured Treponemataceae bacterium
ACATGCTTGTTGTTGGTGAAAAAGAAGCTAGCGAAAACAAGGTTGCTGTTCGTTTCCGTGACGGAAGAGGACAAGAAGTTATGCTTTTAGATGAGTTTATTGCCTATATAACTGAAAAGGTAGATACTTGTTTCGCAGGTATATAAATAAGAAATGCGGTAGCATTTTATTCGAACGTAGAGGGCTTATTGTTATAAGCCCTCTACGTTTAAACTGAATTGCAAAAGGCATCTTTAATCTATGTATTGTTTGTAGGAATTATCAATTTCATTAATTCTTTTTCACTTTCTGTTTCTCCAATAAAAGGTGAAATCTTTATAAGTTTTTCAAATAGCTTTTTATTCTTATTAGCTAGCTTACTGTTTTTTGTGTGTAACATATTGTAGGCATATTGCGTTCTAATTACGGTAATATTATATCGTAATTGATATAACGTATTTTTAAATTTTTTATCTTCCATAAGGTTGATTGTTTCCTTATTTGTGTTTCCAAGTAATTCGATAAATATTTTATCACAAAGAAGAAGTGTTTTTTGCAGTGGTAAAATTTTTTTATCGCCTTGTAAAATAAAATCTATTAGAGTATTTGTTTTATCGAAATCGTGATTATCCATATAATAGTTTTCTTTTATAAAATCGATTGCTGTTGCAAGCGAATAATTGTAGTCGTCCTCTATGAGTGGAATAAATAATGAAGTGTCAATATCTTTTGCTCTTATGCCATTAAATTGAAATTCTGTGTGTTTTAATTGTAACCAAAACGAATGCATTGCCGCATTGTTTTTTTTCATTTCTAGCAAGTTCAAACCATCATTTTGTATTAATCCTATCCTTAAAGGTACTATATTGGCTAAACCTATATAGGCTCCTGTATAGCCTAGTATTAAAAATAAAAATGAAACAAACGACAGGGTGAAATTTGTCGAGTATCCAACAAATAAAAACAGTATTGAAAAAAGAAAATTAAAAAGTGATCCTCCAATAGTATAAAGAGTAAATGGTATCTTACCTTCTACTTGTGGCGGTGGAACAAGTAAACATTGCCCGCCTGTTCCTGGGATGTAAAAACGTTTGAAACATAATTTTCCATCAATCTTAGCTAAAGTTATACTAGATATTCTAAATGCTAAAAAAGTATAACCTGTAATTAAGCCGCAAACAAGATGTCCTAATTCATGAATAAGTATAGTAATATACATGCAAATTATAAAGGCCAATAATGAAATTATAATAGCTGAACCATCAAGATAGTCAAGAGCATCGCTTAGACCTATGTAAATACCAAGTCCAATTGAAAGTGCATATACAATAATTGTTATTAGTTTTTTCATGTTTATATTCTAAAATCGCACAGACGGAATGAATCGTAGTGAAATTGACGCCATACCATTTGTTAGCCCAAAGCCTGTAAATAAAGAACTAACTGGGAGATATGCTTTTGCACCAAGGCCTAACATTAAGCCACTTTGAAAAACATAATCCCAAGAAAAATGTAAGCTCGGGTAGATAAAGCGACCTTTATCCCATAACCATTGGTTTACTTCGCCAATATCAATAACGGCAGAAGCGGGGGCATCGTTTGTAATCATAGCAAAGCGAAATAAAAGAGCAACTCCGCCTCCCATTCTAAAAATAGAATTATTATGCTTTATGTCATAAGTTACAGGCACATCTATCAATAATGAAGGAATATATAAACTTCTGTGCTCAATTTCTGCCGGTAGGACTTGTCCTCGATACCATAAGGCGTAATTTCCAAAAAAGTTTGCATGCGGTGCTATAGACATTTCTTCTAATAATGGTATTTCTGCACCTGCACCTATTGAAATATTTATTGGTGAGGGAGCACTGTTTTCTTGTGTATTAAGTATTCCAAGTGGGCCAAGTGTTACAACAATATTTTTGTCCTGCAATTGGGGTGTTTGCTCTTCTTGAGAAAAAATTGGTGTATGAGATATCAGAATTAATATAAGTGCAAAAATTATATATTTTTTTATGTTTGATAGCATTTTAATCTCCTATAGTGCTTTGGTATAAAACTTGCTCCATATCAACAGCCAAAAATCCACTTTTAGCTGTTTCAAAGAATGAAGTTTCTTCCCATGAAATTATTAATGTAGAGCCTGATAAAACCATAGGCCCATATAAGTAGCCAGGTCCTAAATCAGGAAGTGTAAAGGCAAGAGGATTGCCATCATTTAAAACTTCTTTTGCTAGAAGGGAGCCTGCAAACACTATTGTCCCATCTTCAAAAATCGCTAGAGAACAATGGTCTAAGGCTAGGGCATACCCTTGTATAGCTTTTGAACTTGTACTGATATGTTCAAAATGCTCACTTGACGCTTCGTTATTTTGAGAAAACGATACATAGTATGAGACTTCTTCAGCAATGGGACTTAAAAGATCTTTGAGTCTTCGCGGTAATTCAGTTGAAGGTTTTGGCCGGGTTATTTCTCTATAATCTGACATTGTTTGTGTTTTTGCTTGAAGGGTTTGGTTTGTATTTGTTGTTAGAGGTGTATCTGTTGTAAAAGAGAGAGCAAAAAAATCTGTTCTACTACTTAGATTTGACTTAAATAATACTGTCCATATTGGAGCATCATAATAAACACCTCTTATTTCTGACTTCGTATATATATTCTTATCTGGTGTGAGTTCAGCTTCGAATTGAACTAATGATTCTACGCCATTTTGTGATAGCAAAGGTGAAAACTCATATGAGTTTGTATCGAAACTAACTAAAAAAGGACTATTCTGGTTAAGTAAGTTTTTATCTGTATCAGTATCAGTAAAAAAGCTATTAGTATAAAAGCTTAATACTGGGGTTGTTTCAATATTAAAAATTTCGCCTAATATGCCCTTTGAAAAAAAAGTAGGGTTAGTGATTAGCTTAAGTGTGCTTGCAATGCCATTTTCTTGAAAGCCATATGTATGCGGAACCTCTATTATTCCTAGTTTATTTACACCAAGGTATGCCATATCATTAATCTGTAAGCTTGATGTAACTCGAATTGATTGTGTCCATGGATTTCGAGTAATATCAGGGGCATTTCTTGGAATATCTGTTTCTTTAAAACCATTTTCTGTAAAGTAAAACCATCTATGCGTTGTTTGAGCAGTGGAATTACTATTGTTCAATAGACTTGCATAGCTACTGTCATTTGGGGTATCTTTTGAATTATTACACGCAAATGTAGACAATATAAGAAAGAGAATACATATGTTTGCAACTCTGATAGAAACTCTTCTTCGTGAGAAAAATAGTAGTTGCCGAGAAAAAATATCTTTCATTACTTATAGTTTACTGTGCTTAGCGGCGAAATGCAAGAGGAATTTTGCTAATTTATTAAAATGTTTGACTTAATTCTTTTATACTGTATATATTAAATGACTTATCAGCAATAGAATGTATAATAATATTTTGATTTAATATCCACGGGTTTTCATATTTTTGAATATAGTCTTGAAAGCGCATCCAGTTAAAACGTGATAAAAAAGAGTAGATATCTTGGTGACTTTCGTTTGATGAAATAGCAATCCTATAAAATATCCAAGCAGCAAATCCACCTTGTATTGTACACGTTGTTGACAAAGGATATATACAGCCAAGTGGATTTTCATCATGTAATGAATCTAATAATAATACTGGGGTATACCTGTTTTTTAAAATTGGGATTGTAAAGCTATCACCCGAAGATACTTCTGTTTTTATTGGTCGAAGTTTTTCATCTAAATACATAATTATATAGGAGGGATTGTTTTCATCAGCTTTTTTACTTACGAACTGGATTCGTTGTTTTTTATTAAAAAGGTGTGTATATGAATTTTCACAAGAAAGTGTAAAAAAAATGCTACATCCTAAAATTATATATAGTACCTTCATTTTTCCTCCAGTGATTTTAGACTAGGAAAATAGTGCGAAAGGCTAATAAAAAGAGGTAGTAGAAATTAGCCTAAAAATAATCTAAAGAAAAACATATCTTTATGTATATATTATAGTTAAACTTTGTGAAAAAAACAGAAATTCAAGAAAAATAATTAAGTCTTTTTAGTATAAAAAAAACTAATAATTCCAGTTGCTATAATTATAATATAGCCCGTAATGCTATTCCTTGTTGGTAGTTCTGAATATAGAAAAAATCCATACATTGCTGCAAAAAGTACTTGTGTGTAGTCGTAAATAGAAATTCTTTTTGCAGGTGCATATATATATGCATTAGTCACAGCAAATTGTCCGATTGTTGCACATATTCCAGCACTAATTAATAGTGCTACTTGTGATATATTCATCATTTGGTAATTAATAAAAAACACAGGAGAAACTACTATTGTGGAAAAGGCAGAAAAGAAAAATACAATGCTTGTAGCATCTTGACCTCTTTCTCCTAGTTTTCTAACTACTGTATATGCACACCCAGCAGCAAAAGCACCAAGAACTGCAATAAGGGCAGGTAAACTTATATCTATAGAATTAAATGTTGGATTAATAATAAAAATGCTTCCAACAAAGGCCACAATAACGGTTACTATACGGAAGGGTCTAACTTTTTCTTTTAAAATGAAATATGACATTATTATTGCAAAAAAGGGTGCAAGCTTTCCAAGCATTGATACATCTGACAAAATTAGGTTATCAACGGCATAAAAATTGCAAAGAACCCCAATTGTTCCACAGGTGCTTCTCACAACGAGCAAGGGAATATTTTCTTTTTTTATTACTAATCTCGTTTTTGATTTAAGAAGTAGGAATGTGCTAACTATGAGTGGAATGCTGTTTCGAAAAAAAGTTTTTTGTATAAAAGGAATATCACCAGCAAGCTTTACAAAGGTATTCATTGTAGCAAAAGCAAAAGCTGCTGTGATAATGAGAATAATACCTTTTGTGGTGTTTGTAATTTTCATAGAAATGCCTTTTTATAGTAAGTAAGGAAAGTATACCAAATTACTATAAAAAAGGCAAATATTGTATTATTTTTTACTTAATGTTTCTTTTAATGCAACGCCTAAGCCTGCAAGGTTTTGAATGTCTGATGGGATAATAATTTTTGTTGCTTGTCCATCGGCCATTTTTTGTAAGGCTTCTAAACTTTTAATCTTAACAACTGCATCATCTACTCCAGCACTCTTTATCATTGCCAAACCTTCTGCTGTAGCTTTTTGCACTTCTAGGATAGCTTGAGCTTCACCTTCTGCCTTTTGAATTGCAGCTTCTTTTTGAGCTTCAGCTTCCAGAATAGTAGAAGCTTTATTTCCTTCAGCTACCAAAATAGCAGACTGTTTTTGCCCTTCTGCAATAAGAATAGATTCTCTTCTTTCTCGTTCTGCGCGCATCTGTTTTTCCATTGCTACTTGAATTGATTCAGGTGGAACAATGTTTTTTACTTCGACACGGTTTACTTTAATTCCCCATGGGTCGGTTGCCTCATCGAGAATGCTTCTCATGCGTGTATTAATAATGTCCCTGCTTGTGAGTGTTGCATCAAGTTCAAGCTCACCAATTATGTTTCGAAGTGTTGTTGCAGATAAATTTTCAATTGCTGATAATGGATTCTCTACACCATAGGTAAAAAGCTTTGGGTCGGTTATTTGAAAATATACAACGGTATCAATCATCATGGTAACATTGTCTTTTGTAATAACTGGCTGAGGATTAAAATCCATTACCCGCTCTTTTAGTGACACATTGTTAGAGACTCTATCAATGAAGGGAACTTTTACATGAAGGCCAACGCCCCAAGTTGTGAGATAAGCGCCGAGTCTTTCAAGTATAAAAGCTCTTGATTGTGGTACGATTCTAATATTAACAATAATAAGAGCTAATATAATAATCGTTACTGCAATTACATAATAAATCATAATTTTAAACCCCTTTAAATAGATTTTTTTCTACTATTGCTGTTACGCCTTCAATGCGTAAAATAATACATTCTGAATTTTTTTCAATATTCTCATTTTTTTCAGATTTTGCAGTCCAAATATTGCCATTAATTTTAATTTCGCCTTTTTCAAACGCGGTGATGTCTTTTACAACAATGGCTATACTTCCTGCAAGTGAATCTACATTTGTTTTTTGTTTTTTTGATTCTAGTTTTTTTAGTATTAGCGGACGAGTTAATACTAAAAGTGTTGTTGAAATTATAAGAAAAATCAGTATTTGATATACAAAAGGGATTGGTAAAAAAGATAGAAATACTAAAATAATAGCCCCAATTGCGAACCATACTGTTAGTATTGTAAAGGTTGCAACTTCTATTAGAATAAATACTACAGCAAGTGCAAGCCAAACCCACGCCATATTAATAGGCAAAATTACTTCCATAAAGCCTCCATACATTTCTACAGAATTTAATTATATCATATTTTAAGAAAATTGTGTAAAAAAGCTCACATCTTTTGATAAACTAAAAATAATCAGTAACATAAAGGTTGTGACTATTTTTAGTTTATCATTTACTCTAGACAAATCATACATGTGAATGGCATCTTTCGTCATTTTCAGATTTAAGATTATCATAGCGTAACTACAATGTAGAAAAACTTATAGTGATATCACCACTTTGAATAATAGTAATTGTAAGAAGAATATTAGTTCTTCATAACTAAAAACTTATGCTGCAATACGGTGTATGATGAAAATAGGTATTCTTATTATAAAACTGAACAGTACTATTTTATTTGGGGCCAATCCATCCTTTTCCAATGACATAAACTGCAAGTTCCATTGTTGTTTTACACCCAGATTTGGTGAGCATATTTTCAATATGGCGTTTAACCGTTCCAACAGATATAGAAAGCTCTGTTGCAATTTCTTCTCTTTTATATGCTTTGCAAAGTAGGCGTAAAATTTCTAATTCTCTGCTGCTATATGATGCTTGGCCTCCGATGGTAGGTATTAGAATGGGGTGGGGAAAAGATCCCTCTCCAACCATCACTTTTTTTATCATTTCAACGAACTCTTGTATCGGACGTGTTTTTGATACAAACGCATCTGCCCCTGCTTCTATTGCAGTTGGAATATAAGATATTTCATCAAATCCAGACATAACTATTACACGAATATTTGGGAATGTTTTTTTTATTTGTTTTGTTGCTTCAATTCCACTTTCATCATTTGCAGTTCTAACATCAGTTAGAACTACATCGATTTTGTGTTTATTACATATAGATAAGGCCTTTGAAGCATCAGTGAGCATTTCAACAAGCTGTATATCTTTATTCTGCTTAATAACGCTTGAAAATGAATCGAGGATTGATTGGTGGTCATCGATTAGTAATAACTTAATCATGAATATCCTTCTTTATACTTACATTAATTGAAAACCGTGGTTCACTAATAATATATATCTTTCCACCGAGGTTTTCAACTCTTTTTCGTATCCCAAAAATACCTGAGCCTTCAATAATTGGCTTTACTGGTTTTTCGCCGTTATTTTCTATGCTTATGTGCCACATAGTTTTATCTACTCGTATTGCAATGTTTAAATTAGTTGCATTTGCATGGCGTGCTGCATTTGTTGCTGCCTCTCGAATTATCGAGACAAACAAGTGAGCAATAGTTGGTGCTGTTGGTATATCTCCAACCACAACAATACGCAATCCTATTTTTTCAAAATATGATCTTAGCTCTAAAAAATTTTGATTAAATGACGGCTTATATTCATTTTGTATACTCTTAATCATTTCATGCAAGAGTGGAGTGACAGTAGATAATGGCTCCTCTTTTTTAGTGTGAAGTATTCGTTGCAATGCAGTAATTCGTTGTCCCATTACATCATGGATTTGAGACTGTATTAATGCATACTCCTGTTCTTGGCGAAGCTTTATAACAGATTGTGTAAGGTTAGTAATTATATCTTGTTGCATTAAAAGTTCTTTTTCGTCTTTTTCTAATTTTAAGAAATTTTTGTCAATTTCACTAACATCACTGGCAAGTAATTCTATATACTCTTTTTTTGAGATGGTAAAAGATTTTTTTGAAAATCTCCACGTGTCATGCTTAGTTCGGAAAACAATATCTTTTAGAATAGAATACTTTTCTACATCAGTAGGTGGGTTGTTGCAAATTTCCTTCCAAAAAGAATTACCATTCATAAATTCTTTTTCAAAAAAGCGGCACATTACTTCTTTCATTTTATTATTGGTTAAATAAATATATCCTTCTTTATCAAAAAACATGATTCCTACGTTTAAGTTATCTAGACTTTGGCGTATTGAACGAAGAGATAGATTTTTTATATTTTTATCTGAAGCAATTATTATTCCATGTATAGTACGGATATGTAATGTAGTTAAAAATAGTGCAAAAGCGATACTGTATGCTTTATAGCCCATAATTGAAATACAAGGGAGGGTAAAAAAAACACCTATTGCGCCTAATAAGTAAAGCTTTCTTTGTTTCATGCATAAAATTAAAAATGAAATAATAAGAGGAATACCTAGTAGGTAGAGCATAGAATCATAATTGCCAATATCTATAACTGAATTTCGATTGTTCACAAAAATTGTGGAGGGTATACTCGAGATTATTGCTATATCAATTAATAGTAACACTTCTATGAGGAATTCCCCTGTATTTTTTTTTGAAATACTACAGGCAATAAGAGCAACATGGAATGCTTGTAGTGCAACAAGCAGTAATGCAAGTGAAAGAAAGATAAATAAGACCTGGTTGCTCATGAAATATAATTCTATCACTGTGCTGAAATTCCTTTTTTTAATGTAATAAGAAATACTGTAGTATCTTCCCATGGCTTCGTGGTAAAACTGGCTTGTATAGATTCTGCTTTTATGTTTAGAGGAAGAATATCTATATGTGGTAATAAATTCTTGTTTGTGACAATAGAAAAGACAACATCATCTTTGTTCTTGTATGCTTGAACCAGTATGTGGTCACATTCTAGGTTTGCTGCCTGCTCAAGAATTATACGAAAAAATTCATACACTAAAAGGCAGTACTGCATTGGTAACTCTTCTCGAATTTCTGAACCAATTGTAATTTGCATGGGTATTTGTGTTGTGAATTCTCTTATTTCATGTATGTAATTTAGAAAATCCTTAATATGCTGTGTTTCTTTGTATAGCGCATTAATCCTCATAATGCATTCTCGTTTTATCCCACAGGCAATAATATTTATTTTTGGAATTATCGAATTAGTTGTAGTTGTCTCATCAACACTGTCTAGGAGATGGGCAATTTTTTTTGTGTCTCTTTGAAGAATGTAATCAATGGTTTTATACACCTCTTTTTGCACCGACAATGCTCCCAGTTCAGCTTCAACTTCATTCTTTTGTTGTAATAAGAGATTGTTTTTCTTTAATGCTTCATTGCTGAGTGATAACCTTCTTTTTGTTCTATTAATTTCAGAGTAATCTTCATAATACCAAAAAGCACCTCCTGCAATTGGTGTTTTTTTTAAGGTATAATTTGTATTTAATAAGCCTGGATTACTTGATGATATTACAAGGTTATTAGCCTTATCTCGTATTTCTATTCTAAGACTTGATTTTGCGAATAATATATTATACCCCTTGTTTACAGGGAAAATTCTGCTTTGAATACAAGACTCAATAAATAACAACAATGCGATAGCGGTACCATAGCCAACCTCAAAATCACGTGCAATAGGCACTTTTAATACAATGCCAATTGTATATAATAATGTTAATATGGCTGAGAGTATAGGTAGGAGAAAGGCCCACTTTCTGGGGCTTTGGAAAGCTTTGTATATCAATGTTATTAATGCAAAAGCTATACTAAGATAAATCCACCCCATAACAAGGTAATAGCCCCAATTATATGAAAAATATGAATGATAATAATTATGAATAATAAATACTAATTCATGACGAG
This sequence comes from uncultured Treponemataceae bacterium, assembly GCA_964369855.1. Lineage (GTDB taxonomy): Bacteria > Spirochaetota > Spirochaetia > Treponematales > Treponemataceae > CAYJFX01. Next base: position 9,850 of record CAYJGO010000045.1, read on the forward strand.
TGTTTGATGCAACAAATAAAATTATAAGACATGAAATTGAAAAATATATTTTATATGATATCGGAACAGTTTTGCTCGCAGATTGGAGTCCAGTTTTTATAGCTATATAAACAAAAATTGTTGGAATTAATACAAAAGAAAAATAAAATGCATACCATAAAAATGTTTCGAGCACAGGGGAGTAACTGACTAATGATTTTATGTACTGAGTTGTTGCTAATAATAATTCTAATGAGCAAATAAGTACAATCGCATTTCGAATATTTTTTTGATTAATCCGCAATACTGCAGAGACAAGATACATAATTACTGCGATTATGCAAATAATATAGCCAATAGTTCGTTCTTTCGTATTGGCAAAGCCATAGCGCTTGGTATTAAAAGACTCTCTTCTCATTATTGAGTCGATACTTGCAATTGCTTTATTGAATGCATGATGATCTTTACTAATAGTTACATTTCTATACATTTCATTTTTAGGGTAATAGGAATTTGATCTTCCATCTATCAAGCGAAGTCCGTTACCTATTAGTTCTTTTTCAAGTAACACTGTATCTATTTGAATTGTGTCGGTATATAAAATTCCTCCAATAAAAGCATGTGTGCCTTCTGACGGCAAGACTATTTCTATGTTTCGCCCTTCTTCTAATAAACGAATAGCATCAGAATCATACATTACAGAAAGAGCCATTGAGTTATCATTAGTATAGAAACGACGAGTTTCATGTAATATCTTAAAATCTTGAGCAATGGATTTTATATCATACCAACCATACAATGCATGGGCCATTGATGTCACTATATGATAATTTTGAGGTGTGTTCCAAACCATTTGGGCAACATTTTTTCCAAATGAAAAATTTATTGCGTGCTGACTTTTTAACAAATCATCCCAACTCTCTATTCTTTCATTTGTTTGTTCTCGATCAACGACTATAACTACTGTTTGAATATAATGACCACTAAATAAATAGTCTGGATTTCCTTGTAAGAGTGGAAGTGCAAAATTTTCATCAACAGCAATATTCGTTCCATAGTCAAAAACTCGAAGTGCGGAAGAATATTTACAGTATTGAATAGAAAGATTCGGGCTAGCTACCTGTAGGGAGTTTGCGTATGCAACATTAGAATTAGAAAAAACAATTGATGGTTCTTGATACTCTTCTGCGTTGAGAAAATAAATAAATGCTAAAAAGAAAAAAGATAAAAACTTTTTTTTATTATTGCAAACTAGCATATACCGCCTTTAATTGTTACATTATATCGCAAAAGGACATGTTAATCAAATTTTTGCAATATACTGCATGTACAGTTGGGATACAAAGACATATACTTCAAGCAAAAAAATTGGCTTTCAAAAAAAACAATTCTATCGTACAAAAGTTACAAAAAAAGACCCAATTTATTTGGGTCTTGGCGCGCGTGTTCAGTAATTAATATCCAAGTTCTTTATTAACAATCAAAACATGCATTCTATCGGGGTTTGATTGACTAGTAATAGTCGTAAATGCTCTGCAAATTTTTTCGGGGGATTTACAGTCCGTACAACTACCTGTAACTGCACAAGGTGTTTTTTTATTTAAGCGTTGAACATTTGCTGGAGCTGCAATTTCTCTGTTTCTTTGAATAGCATCGCCTAAAGTCTTTACAATTTTATTTACACCACAAATAATAATCACCTTATCAGGACCGTAAATCATTGCAGCCACTCTATTGCCATTTCCATCTACATTGTAAATTTCGCCTTTTTCAGTTAGTGCGTTAGTGCTAGTAAAGTAGGCATCTGCAGAGAATGATTTTCTGTAAATGTCTTTTATATCATCTACACTTAAACCTGGAGTATTTCTGTCTAAAAAAATATATTCTCCACTTTTTAAAAAATCCATCACTCCTGATTCTACTAAGGTCATTGACCCACCTGCTCCAACAGTGCTGCCTGTTGGAATTAATTCTTTGATTTTTGAAATAACTTCATCGACATTATTAAGTAAATATCCATTGATATTGTTTTCCTTTAAGGATTTTATAGCCCTTTCTATCCTTGCCTTGTTCACAAAGTTAGTGTTTTTATCCATTGTGTATGCTCCTATTTTGTCTTGTATATATTCTACGAGCTACTTGTATTTTGGTCAAGCCTATTTGCCCGAGGTTGAAATTGCTTGTACGGGGCAATGAATGTAACAGTCGCCGCATACGTCACATCGTGTTCTGTCAATTTCGTACTTTATACCTTCTTTATGTGCTGCTTTAAAAGAGCAGACTTTTTCGCACTTACCACAGGCAATACATTTTTCTGTATCAATTTCTAAGCCAAGTTTTGGCTCCGACATACCGCCATAGGCAAAAGTTATTCGCTCAAGTTTATGGTCTCTTTGTTGTAGTTCAAAGTCGTAGTCAAAAATATCGCCCTTTGCTTTTGTTATGCAAAAGGTTACCATTGCAGGATATTTTTCTTGATCTTTTATGCCATATTCAAACATAGGATTGTTTTTGGCTTTTATATCTTCGATTGAAATTTCTTCAGCAACACCTGAAAGTCTAATTGCGTAGCCAGGTTTAAACTCATATTCACCATTGTCTCCATGTTCTACTTTTGTGTCGGCACAAAGTCCACACACTGAAACCTTTCCCGTTTCTTTCAGCTGTTTATAAAAAGGTTTTGTATGCATGGTCATAAAATAAATACCGTCATCGTCCCATGCTCTAAAATGAGCCATTCTTGTTTGCGGATAATCATTATCGATTGTTGCAAATGTTACAGTCCCAATTTTTTCAAAGTGCTCAAAGATTTCTTTTATTGTCATAATAGCCTCCTAAAATACTTGACTTTTTTGTCCTACAGTTATATTATCATACTATAGCCCATAATGTAAAGTAAGTACTATATTGTTATATAGTTACTTTAGGAAACCAAGGTTGATTGTTATGAATAAAAAAGAATTATCACCATGTCCTGTTGAAACAACAATAATGTTAATAGGGGATAAGTGGAAAGTTCTCATTTTGCGAGAATTAATGGATGGAACAAAGCGCTTTGGCGAAATTAAAAAGGCTGTAAGTCTTGTAAATATTGTTTCACAAAAAGTACTTACAACGCAGTTACGTTCAATGGAGGAAGATGGTTTATTAGAACGAAAAGTATACGCTCAAATCCCACCAAAGGTAGAATATACACTCACTGAAACAGGATATAGCCTTAAGCCTGTATTGAAAGCCTTATCAGAGTGGGGCTGTGAATATCAAGTAAAACGTAATAATTCATAATTTATTTCTTCAAATACATAATGGTGACGTGTGTGTCGGTGAATCAGGGGAGGAACCACAGATTGCACAGATTTGTGGGATTTCTACTCTTGCATGCGGGGCACCACTTAAATCTACTACAAAAAAATATAAAAAATTAAAAATTAATCTGCGCCATCTGGGCTCGACATGCAGGTCGAGCCCTACTTGTGTCGTAAGGCGGCAACCTATATGTAGCCACCAATTCCGTGGCAAATGTAAAAAATACGCGAAAAACCGTAATATTTGCGAAAAATGCAAACTATTTTTGCAAAAAGACTTGATTAAAGTTTTGCAAACTGGTATAGTCATGCCATATTAGAAAATGTATGTTATAGAGCCGTACTTAGGAATTTAATGTTAAAAGCATAGGTTTTGGGGTGGAGGTTAATAACCTCTTAAGATGTTTGGTAAACGGCTAAACAACATGCTTTTAAATTGAAGGAATAAATATGGAATCTATCTCATTTGCCGACTTAGGTCTCGGCGAAAAGGCTTTGGCTGCAGTAACTGCCAAGGGTTTTGAAGTGCCTTCACCTATTCAGGTATTGGCAATCCCACGTCTATTAAACGGCGAAGCAAACATTATAGCAAAGGCAAGAACAGGTACTGGTAAAACAGCCGCCTTCGGTCTTCCTCTTGTTGAAAAAATCACACAAAAAAAAGATCATCCACAAGCACTTATTTTAGCACCTACTCGTGAGCTTGCTTTACAAGTTTGTAAAGAAATTGAAAGTTTATCAACATCTTCTTTTCCAAGAATGGCTGCTGTGTATGGTGGGCAATCTATGAGAGAACAACTTCGTGCACTAAAAAATGGTGTAGAAATTGTTGTTGGTACTCCTGGCCGTGTAAAAGATCACTT
>CAYJGO010000046.1:0-13877 GCA_964369855.1 uncultured Treponemataceae bacterium
GGCAAAGTAGTTGCCGCCCAATCAAAATAACTCATGCGTGTAGGGTAACATAAAAACAGTAGAAGAGCAAGATTGATGTGTAAAAATTTACATATAATGTTTGCTGTAGTTCATATCTATATAGAAAAACTTCACTTTATCTAATCTGTTTTTTTATTATACTCACTCTTTTATAGGTGTAATCTTGTGTGTTTCAAGCTGTTTTTTGCGGTTTTTTAGAAAAAAAATGTGATTTTCCTATGTAATTTATTTTAATCTTACAGTATTATATATAAAAACCTATGATTTAAAACTTTCCAAAAATCTTGACAAATAGCAACGCATGTTTCATTATGTAAGCATAAATTGTTTTGTTACTTGATTAAAGTACACTTGGTGAGATAGGTAATTAATTTATTTTTGGAGTTTCTATGACTAGTATTTCCAAGCAGAATTTTTTTGACACTCTCTCATTTACTGATATTCGATTACGTGAGTGTGGGAAAGAACAATGTACTGCAGTTAAGAACATAACATCAGCGAAGAAGGAATGGCATACAATACACTATGTTATTCATGGCAGAGGCTTTTTTGAGAGAAATGGTACTATTACTGAATTAAAAAAAGGAGATATGTTTTATATACCACCGAACACACAAGGGCATTATTTCGCTGATAGAGTGCATCCTTGGATCTATTCGTGGATTGGTTTTGATGGAAATGTAATTAATAAGTATTTACAGTTGTGTAGTATATCTGATGACAATCCTACTTTTGAGGATTCAGAAAATTTACCGCTACTTGAAAAATTTAATGCATTAGCGGATCGTTACACACAGAAAGGTATTTTAGATTTGCACTGTTTAGCGTTGTTGATTGAAATTTTTGCAATTATGTTAGATAATCGTGCCCCATTAAAAATTGAATATAGCATTAAAGAAGCGCACGTTAAGCATGCTATTGAGTACATAAGCTATAATTATCAGTTTGAAATTACGGTTCAGGATATTGCACACAGCCTAAACTTAACACCGACGTATTTAGCGAATATTTTTCGAGAAACACTAAATATGTCACCAAAGCAGTATTTGAAATCTGTAAGGATGAATACAGCATGTAAACTATTAGAAGATCAAAGTCGACTTATTAAAGAAGTTGCACTTCTTGTAGGATATAAAGATCAACTTCATTTTTCTAGTGAGTTTAAGAAGTATAAAAAGACAAGCCCACTTGAATATAGAAAATTATTAGAAAAGGAATCAATTATGAAACAAACATCAACATTTGGACTATTTTTATTACTATTTGCTTTCTCATCATGTACGTTCTCGGAATCAAATGAAAAACAACTAGAAAATGGAATTACTGAAAATGGAAATACTCCATACACACCTACTATTGGAGATCGCCGTAATCATGAAACGTTGGATGATTTAGTTATGATTTACTCAGATGATACGGCGAAAACGGTTAAGGTTGTACCAGTCGAAAATATAAACAAGGATTTTGCATTTGGTGTTGATATATCTTCAGTAATCGAAGTTGAGAATGCTGGGGGTGTGTTTTACAATGATAAAGGTGAAGAGCAGGATGTTTTTGAAATATTAAAAGATAATGGCATAAACTATGTTCGATTTAGACATTGGAACAATCCTAAACACCCACTTTTTGATACTCCGTTTGGGGGTGGAAATAATGATATTACAACTAATTTAGAAATAGCTAAAAGAGCTAAGCGAGTTGGTTTAAAAATTTGTTTAGATTTTCACTACAGCGATTTTTGGGCAGATCCAGAAGTTCAAGTTGTTCCCTATGAATGGGCTACTATCACTCAAGATAGTGACCTAGAAGATAAAGTATATGAGTATACAAAAGAAGTACTTGAAATTTTTGAAGATGAAGGTGTGCTTCCAGATAGTGTGCAGCTTGGCAATGAAATAAATAACGGCTTACTTGGAATTAGGTTTTCAGTGTTAGGTGAAGAAGGGTATAAAAAAGTTGCTGGAATATTGCAGCATGCAGGAAAGGCTGTAAAAGATGTATCTAAGAATATTAAAACAATAATTCACCTTGCAGAAGGTGCAAGTTTTGCAAAGATTGATTATTTTTATGGGAAAATGGAAGAGTATAAGGTGCCTTATGATATTATTGGATTATCATATTATTCGTATTGGCACGGTTCAATTGCAACTTTAAAAGATACATTAAACAAAATTTCACAAGAGTATGATAAACCAGTAATGATTATGGAATATTCCTATGGGTTTACAGATAAAGTACATGCTAATGCGTCCCATATTTATCACTCATCAATGGAAACTCATGGAGGTTATGGAACATCTTTTCAAGGGCAATCAAGTTATATTAGAGATGTCATTAACGCAGTGAACTCTATTCCAAATAATATGGGTCTTGGAGCATTTTATTGGGAACCAGCATGGCTTCCAGTTGCCAATGCTGGCTGGGCATCAGAAGGAGCAAGAGATCACTTAGAAAATAGTGGGAAACACGCAGCAAATCTAGATAAAGTGACATGGGCCAATCAAGGATTGTTTAGCTATACAGGAAAAGGTACGCCATCATTAAAAGTATTTAATGCAATAAAAAGTAATAATGAGGTACTAGTAAACATTCTTAATATTGATGAAGAACTTAACTATACAATAAATATTGCTAAACAAGAAAGGCTGCCTGACTACACAACCGCATATACAGATCTTCACTCATATATGCCGTTTTTTGTTGATTGGAATACTGAAGATGTTAATGCAATTACTGCTAGTGGGAATTACACTGTAAAGGGCAGTATACAAACTCCAGACGGACAAGATATTCCAGTTTTGGGTCATGTTGTAGCAATTGAGAACTTTGTTGAGAATAATAGTTTTGAAGTTGGTGGTAGAATTACTTCAGACGTTACCGATTTTGCCAATGTAGATAATTGGATAGTATCACAAGATGAAATTGGAAATGTAAAAATACAAGGTAAAGATCCCAAAACCGGTTTTAATAATGCTAATATTTATTCATCAAAAGACTTTACCTTTGATTTATATCAAAAAATTGAAAATCTAACCGATGGACCGTATCGTTTGTCAGTTTGGATTAGAAGTGAAAGTGCTAAGTTACCTAATATGAGCCTCTATGCTAGTTCTTCTGGTGTTGAAAGGAGCTTAGATGGTCTTACACCTGGTAGCTCTTGGGCTATTTGGGTCTACCACGAATTAGACTTTGATGTTGTAAATAATAATGTAACAATTGGAATTAGAGGCGATGGTAAAGCAGGTGCATGGGCTCACATCGATGATTTTGTATTAGTCAAACGGACATAAGGTTTTAATATGCGTATAGTACTTCCACTAAACTATGATTGGGAATATAAACAAGACTTCTTTGAATGTGATTGCAATAATCGAGGCACTGATGAAAATTTTACTCTTGTAGATATACCACACATACCTAAATGTTTACCAACAAATTATATTACAGAAAATGATTATGCGCATACTCACTGCTATAGAAAAAATATTGTAATTAATAAAAAGGAAAATCAAAACTACTTTTTTTGTTTTGAGGGTGTCGCACATGTAAGTACAATATATGTAAATGGGCAATATGTACATACGCATTACTGTGGGTACACAGAATTTCGTGTCGATATAACAGCTTATATTAGTGATGGTCAAAATCTCATTGTCTTGAAAGTAGAAGCAGAAGAAAATGAACAAATCCCACCTTTTGGAGGAGTTATTGATTATGCTACATTTGGCGGTATTTATAGAGAAGTTTCTTTACTCATAACAGAGAAGGTGTATATTGAGGATATTTGCATTAAAACACTCGATATCATAGCGAAAACAATTTCTCTTGTAATAAAAAGTAAAATCTCTACAGGTGTAAAAATAGGCGTTGATATACTTGACTCACAAAGCAAGTGCCTAATAAGTAAAACAGTAACAGCAGATGAAGAGGTTGGTATTCATATAACAAATGAAAACTTTGAACTATGGTCAGTTGATACACCTAACTTATACACTGCTAAAGTAACAATATTCGATGAAAGTAGAATTATTGACGAGGTAACTGAATTTTTTGGTATTCGAACAGCTACATTTACAAAAGATGGTTTTTTTCTAAATAATATTAAAGTAAAACTTGTAGGATTAAATAGACACCAAATATATCCACATGTAGGATATGCACTCCCTAAACAAGCTCAAATTGATGATGCAAATTACTTAAGATTTACGCTAGGGTTAAATATTGTTCGAGCTTCACATTATCCACAAAGTAAACACTTCTTAAATCGCTGTGATGAAATTGGACTATTAGTATTTGAAGAAATGGCTGGATGGCAACATATTGGAGAATCTGTTTGGAAAGATCATTATTTATCTGGTCTTAAAGAAATGATTTTAACACACAAAAATCATCCATCGATAATTATGTGGGGTGTTAGGGTAAATGAGTCAGCAGATGATGATGACTTTTATTCAAGAAGTAATGAGTTAGCCCACCAGTTGGACGATACACGAAAAACAGGCGGTGTTCGGTGTTCACGAAATAGCTCTTTATTAGAAGACGTGTATACGTATAACGACTTTTCACATAATGGGAAAAATCCTCCGATTATATCTAAGTCAACTGCAACTAAGAGTAATGACTCAGCCTACCTTATTGCTGAGTTTAATGGTCACATGTTTCCGACAAAGTCTTTTGATACACAAGAAAGATTACTTGAGCATGCCTTACGCCATGCGAGAATCGTTAACGCATACCTTGGAGATGATACTATTTGCGGTGGAATAGGGTGGTCATTTTCTGATTATTATACCCATCAAGTGTTTGGAGGCGGTGATAAGATTTGCTATCATGGAGTAGTTGATATTTTTCGAAATGAAAAACTAGCAGCTTACTTTTATATGAGTCAGCACGATAATTTTCCTGTAATAATGCCTTCTAGTCAAATGGACTTTGGAGAAGCTGATAAAAATTTCATCGCAGAACTATATGTTTTTACGAATTGTGATAGCATTGAAATAAATAAAAATGGGTATTCTCTTGGTCATTTTTACCCAGATACAAAAAACTTCCCACATTTAAAACATCCACCAATTTATATACAAAACATAGCACAAAATTTCTTCACAGAAGAAGATGGGTTCAGTGCAGAGAAAAAGAAAATTGCGTTAGAGTTTTTAAATAGTGCTATTAATGATGGTGGTTTACACTGTATTTCAAAAGAAACACATAGTATTATACCGAGCACAGAAGAACAAGAAAAAATTTGGCAAATTTATATAAAAAATTGTATGGTTTTTAAACCAGGGTTACAAGATCAAGGCGGGTTTCACTTCATAGGCTACAAAGAAAATACGGTTGTTACAATGTTGGAACACATACCGTATTCGCATCCTATCCTGTCTGTATCTGTTGATAGAAATGTCCTTTACCATAATGAAACATATGATGTCGTAAAAGTTACAGTAAAGGCGATGCGTTCAAAAAGTATGGTTTCAAAATACTGCTTTGATGTTTTAGAACTTACAACTTCAGGTGGTATAGAAATTATTGGAGATTCACTCGTAAGTTTAATATCAGGGATGCGCTCTGTCTGGATTAGATCAAAGAAAGAAGGAACAGGAAAGCTAACAATTTGTTCAAAACGGTTTTCTAAAATCAATGTAGATTTTAAAATAGAAAAATAAAGAGGTAATTAAAATGAAAAAAATTGGCGTACTTATTTGCTTGGTTGCGATACTAAGTGCATGTTCTTCAGGAGAAAGCACAGTAGAAAGTATCACTATTACAGTTTGGGAAGGTGAACAAAATCTTGAGCATGTAGAAAGATTATGTAAAGATTTTGCTATAGATTATAAAAGCAAATATCCATCAACACCTGAAATTATTTTCGAATTTACTCCATATGGTGAAGGTGTAACAATTGAGAAGCTCGGCTTATATGGCCCTACAGGTGAAGGTGCCGACGTTTTAGCCTTTGTTCATGATAAGTTAGGAACTGCAGTGCAAGAGAGTTTATTAAGTGAAAATGCATTTCCACATAAGTACTATCAGGACTATTATGTCGATTCAATTTCTGCAGGCAGTATCGAAGGCAGGTTATATGGTTATCCAATAACTTCTGAGTCCCAAGTTATAATGTACAATAAAAATACGGTTAGTGAAGAGGAAGTAACGAGCTTTGAAAACTTGTTAGATTCTGGGGCAAAATTGTTATGGAAGATAAATGATGGGTATTATTCTTTTAGCCTTTTTTCAGATTCAATTCTTTATGGAATTGATGGAACCGATGCACGTGATGTTCAGTTAAACACTACTGAGACAATCGACAATATTAATAATATACTTACTATTTCAAACAGTCAAAATATTATTATGGATGATGTTAATTTGGCCGTAACGCTAATGCAAGATACCGCTGGTGCAGACCAAATAGACGCAGTTATTTCAACCCCGTATTTATTTGAACAAATTGTAGCAGCATTAGGTGAAGAAAATGTTGGTATAGCCCCTTTGCCTACTTTAAATGGCACCGTGCTTCGACCCTATTCAGGGTTTAAAATGTATGGAGTAAATCGCTATTCTAAAAATCCGACAATTGCGCATGCATTGGCAGAATATCTCACAAATGAAAAAAGTCAATCATATAGGCTCATACGGCAAGGATTGCTTCCATCATTAAATACTCCTGAAATATTACAAGAAGTTGAAAATAATGCTCAGATGAGTGTATATAAGCAATCACTTGATAATTCAATAGTTATGCCTAATATAACAATAATGGGAAGCAAGTATTGGTCAAATTTTGAAAACACAATGACAGAAATATTACGTGATAAGCCGACAGAAGCAGAGATTTCTGCAAAACTAGAAACGTTACAAGTACTAGTTGCCCAGTAAGTAAATACTTAGATTAGAGGATAAGGATACGATGAGAAAGAAAGCACTTAAAAGGACATTTTCCCAAAAAGGAAAAAATTTTAATTTAGAAAATTATTTAATAGGCTTTAAAGAAGCATTTAAGTATAAGAAAAATCGCTTGCCACTCATTTTGTCTTTTATCCTCATCGGCTTTCCACAAATATTGCAAGGGCAAATTATTAAGGGGATTATTCTTTTTAGTCTGCAAATTCTGTTTGTGGTGTATGCAATTTCTGTTGGATTTAGAGATTTTGTAGGTATTTTTACTCTGAATGTAGAGGGCATCCGATCAGATTTTAGCTTGGTTTATGGTATTCTTGCTATATGTATTCTCTTTGTATTTTTGTTTTTATATGGTAATTCAATTAAGAATGTAAAGAATAACGCCATTGAACTATCGAAAAACAATAAAATACCAAATATTATTGATGATAGTAACCGGCTACTTAGTGAAAAATTTTATATCACCTCATTAAGTATTCCTGTTCTTGGTGTGTTAGCTTTCACGGTGCTACCTCTTTTATATATGATTTTAATAGCATTTACTAATTATTCATCTGGTGAAAGTGGGGTAATTCCAACTGATGTGAATACTCTTTCGTGGGTTGGGCTTAATACTTTCAAAGAATTATTTTTCTTAGAGGAAAATGTACAAACTTTTTTAAGTGTATTAACCTGGACATTAACATGGGCTTTTCTTGCAACAATGACATGTTATTTTGGTGGTATTTTTCTTGCATTATTAATAAATAAAAAGGTAATTCGGTTTAAAACATTTTGGCGAACAATATTTATACTTTCGATGGCAATGCCTCAATTTGTTTCTCTCTTGATTATGAGAAATATGTTTGATTTTTATGGTCCGATAAACTCTTTTCTAGCTCAAACGATAGTAGGAAAAATTGATTTTTGGAGTGACCAAACTATTTCTAGAGCTTTAATCATAATAATAAATATGTGGATAGGGGTACCGTACACATTAGTATACACCTCTGGCATTCTACAAAACATACCAAATGAATTGTATGAATCTGCCTATTTGGAAGGAGCCAGTAAGTTTCATGTTTTTAGAAAAATAACTATGCCGTATATTTTCTTTATGACAGCACCTGTATTAATAACCTCTGTTGTGAGTAATATAAATAATTTTAATGTAATTTTTTTGCTAACACAAGGTGCCCCATTTGGAGTAGGACTTCAATATGCAGGTGGTACCGATATTCTTATAACATGGCTTTATAAATTAACTATGCAAAATCGACTTTACAATCTTGGGGCTGCAATAGGAATAGTAATGTTTATTATTTCTGCAACACTATCACTTGCCGTATATAGACGGTCTTCAAGTTTTAAAAATGAAGGAGATTTTAGGTAATCATGAAACAATCATATAATAAAATAGTTGAAACACGTGTTTCGTATGCACTTTTAATATTTTTTGCAACGCTTTGGGTTATTCCTATTGTTTGGATTGTGCTCACCGCATTCAGGGCTACTCCAGGTCTTCTCTCTACAAGCTTTTTCCCAACTGAGTACACACTCGACAATTTTAGTGCATTGTTTGATGGGAAGAATCGAGCAATTCTTTTCACTACTTGGTATAAGAACACTTTAATTATTGCATTCTTAAATTGCATCGCATCAACAATGGTAACTCTCTCAAGTGCATATGCACTAGCCCGTTTTAGATTTACCATGCGAAAAACGCTAATGAGTGTTGCACTAATCTTAGGGATGTTCCAGGTTTTATGGCGATGGTAGCAATTTATCTTATCCTAAATATGCTTGGATTACTTAACACATCGTTTGCTCTTCTTGTTATTTATGTTGCTGGAGCGGGTTTAGGGTTCTATGTTTCAAAAGGATATTTTGAAACGATTCCCATGGCAATTGATGAAAGTGCAATGATTGATGGTGCTTCACAGTTTCAAGTATTTGTTAAAATCATATTACCGTTGAGTAAGCCAATAATTATTTATACTGCCATGTTATCCTTTATGGCACCTTGGGTTGACTTCATCCTCGCAGGTATCTTGCTAAATAAGCCTGAAACCCAGACAGTTGCTGTAGGACTCTACAATATGATTTTAGAAACTAATATAAATACTTATTTTACAACATTTGCAGCTGGTTGTGTGATTGTTGCACTACCAATCATTATTTTATATGTTGCGCTACAGCGTTACATGATTGAAGGAATTTCTGCAGGCTCTGTTAAAGGATAGTTTAGCATAGTTTACATGAAATATAAAGGAGGATTGAAATGAAAAAAAGCGTGATGGTTACAGTTGTATTGTTTTTCTTACTTGCATGCATTATTGCACAAAGTTCTAAAAACTTCGTTAGAAATGGAAATTTTGAGGCTGAAAATGCACTTGGTTGGAATATACAATTTTCTGAGTGGGGTGATGGTGAAGAAAAAGCCGCATGGTCGTTGACAACTAATGACGATAACCTTCCAAATAAAACTCAAAAATTGAATTTATTTAATGGTTTAAAAAATAAAGTTACTTTTACTATGACACAGACTATTCGTGTATCTCCAGGGACCTATGCTTGCTCTCTAATTTTTGAGGGAGGTTCTGCTGGATTAAATAGCAATACAACTTTATCTGTAGATGGAAAGAGTGTTAATTTGGGAAAAGTTAACGGTTGGCAAAAATGGAAGCAAGTAGTAATTAAAGATATTAAAATTACACAACCTAAAAATGTTGAAATAAAGCTAGAAGGAAGCCTTTTATCAATGTTTTGGATGGATATTGATGATATCGAATTTGTTGAACAATCACAATTTAATAAAAGAAAATTTTAATTCAGAGGAGTTAGGTATGAAGCGATACTTGTTTATACTATGTTCATTTGTTTTTGTTTCCACTATAAGTATATATACACAAAATGCGATTGAAAATGGAAACTTTGAAACAGGCGACACCCAGGGTTGGGATATACAATTTAGTAACTGGGGTAGTGGTGATAAGCTTGCTACCGTAAGTGTTTTTGCAGCTGATGATAATACACCAAATACAACGCAAAAACTATCGTTATTTAATGGAACAGGTCAAAGTATTCAGTTTACACTTCGCCAAGAAGTTTTGCTTTCTCCTGGTGAATATGTTAGCTCTTTGTCATATGAAGGTGGAGAGTCTGGCAATAACATTAGAGCTACATTATCAGTTAATAATAGTGAAGAAAGTTTTGGTAGACTTTCAGGTTGGAAATTTTGGAAAACGGCAGTTCTCAATGATATACTCATTACACAACGAACATCAGTACTCATTGAAATTTCTGGCACACTTGATGAGGGTGTGTGGCTTTCGCTAGATGATATAGAGCTAATTGAAAAATCTCAATATATTGCAAAAGACTTTTCGAATACAAAGCCAGCTGTTTCTACATTTGGGATGGTAGATCTTTCTACAAATACCATTATTGATACTGCTAATTTTAATAACTCTTATTTTTTTAGTGATTTTAAGTACTGGGATGCTGAAGTAAACTTTGGTGTAGAAAGTACAAGTTTTGGAGCTTTGCTTGCACTTAGTGTTGACGGTTCTGGGTCTAAATATAATGTTAGCTTACGAGATACTCATGCATGGGTTAGAATTGAGGATGTTGCCAAGATTACGTTAGGTGATTTTACTACTAATGGTACCTATGGTTTAACAGAAATAATAGATGTGTATGACCTAGGGATTTTACAATACAAAGTTTTTCCTACGTGGAGCGGTATAAATGTCCTTCATGGTGATGAGCTCGGTAATGTACAGTTAGATTTATATCTTGGCCATATTACACTTGGCCTTTCATGGTTAAAACCGTACACGTTAAGTTCAGCTTCTCCCCAGTTAAATATAGGCACGCGGGTTGTAGGAAAAGTTCATGAAAATATTACAGTAAATCTTACTGCAGTGTACGATGATTCTGATACAAAAACTGATAAAAATAGCAATATAAGAATTGGTACCTTTGCAAGTTTTGATAAAATTTTTGATTATTACTCTGTGTTATTCGGATATACAGTAAACATGGTAGAAGAAACAAATCAAACTAGTTTTGAGCATGGTGTAGACTTACGCGCAGAAGCTTATTTACCATTTATAAGCTTAGCGACACAGAATAATGTTTCATATTATGGTGCCAAAGAATTAGTTTTATATAATGAGATCAAAGCAGAATATCCGTTTTATGAAAAATTACTTGGAAGCCTCTCTCTTCAAAGTACGTACTACAGTAATGGACTAGATGCAACAAAAAATGTTTACAATTTTAATGCTTATTTAGACATAGATTATAAAGTAAGTAATTGGGCTACATTAACAACTGGTGTGTATCTATTTGGTGTTGGTAATACCAGTGGATTATATGATGTATTTGGACAGGGAATTAGAACAGATGGAATCGTAATTGGCATTCCATTAAAAATACTAGTTGAGTTTTAATTCACTGTTTTAAATAAATTAAGCTATTTAACATTAGGAGGAAATTATATGAAAAAGCTTATTGGTTTTGTTAGTGCGTTGTTATGCGCATTGATTCTAGTTTCATGTCCACAACCAACAGGAGAAAGTGGTTCTGGTGGGGGTAATATACCTGATTCAAATGCAGTGGTAGTAGCTAATGGTGAGTTTACTGAAGGGGCTCAATGGTCACAAGAGGGGTGGAGCATTGAACCTGCTGATACATGGTGGGAGCAATGGGAGAGTGCAAGTATAACATGGCCTGATGGTGAAGATGGAACTGGCACGCGGTATTTTAAAGTCAATAGAAAGACTGCAGAGTACGACACTCCAGTGTCTATAAGCCAAGAAATTACATTTCCCACTTCAGGAAGCTATACAGCAGAATTAACCGTTACAGATTCTTGGAGTACAAACGCAAGTGACACTGTTACACTTGAAGTAATTGGGGATGGTGGTGCATCTTTAGGCTCTGCAAGCTATGACATTTTTACCTTCCCTGCAAGTAAAGAGTGGCAAAAAGTTCTTGTAAATGATATTACTATTCCAAGTGACAATTATAATGCAACATTGAAAATTACTTTTGATGTTAATACTGCAGAACAAGGGTGCCATATAGATAATGTATATGTTTATAAATAAAACAAAGTAATTCTGTTATAAAACCTCTTTTGCTGTGTGCACACGCCAGTGTACACAGCTTTCTTTGTCTTTTACTTACAATACCCCTAACACATCAGCATCTTCAACTTCTTGTATTACCGTGTCGCAGAAGCCTTTTTGCAAAATAACCCGAACCTTGCTACTCGAATTCTTCTTATCCTTTTTCATTGCATTTAATAAAGCCTTTGGAAACTCATCGTTACCGAGTGTAACGCACGGATGCACAGCCTCTGTGCACCAACCGTAGCTTTCTAAAACAGTAAAAATCTCAGTCTTGTATTCACTACTACAAAGCCCCAGTTTTTCACTTAAAGCAATGGCTCGTGCCATGCCCCAAGCTACTGCTTCCCCATGTGTAATTGAGCCAAGCCCTACAATACTTTCAAGTGCATGGCCAAAGGTGTGCCCAAGGTTTAATTGCATTCGTATATTTTTTTCGGTTAAATCTTGTTCTACAACACGGGCTTTAGCTCCTGCACATCTGAAAATCATGTTTTTAATTATTTCTGTATCACGTGCAAGAATAGCATCTTTTTTTTCTTTCATAAGGCTAAATAATTCTTCATCATATAGCATTGCAGTTTTTACCACTTCTGCTAATCCTGAAAAGTATTCGCCTTTGCTTTGGCTTTGCACAAAATCACTTGCCATGTGTATGCTTTGTGCTGGGTAAAAACTTCCAATCATATTTTTGTAATTTGCAAAGTCGCAGCCTGTTTTACCCCCAATTGAAGCATCAACCATTGCCAAAAGGGTAGTTGGAATTAGTTCTAACCTTGCGCCACGCTTGAATATAGAGGCTGCAAAGGCTGTCATATCGCACACAACACCACCACCAATACCAACAAAGGTGCTAGAACGCTGCATATCGGCTTCTAAGGCCTCTGAGACGATTTTAAGGATGGTATCGATTGTTTTATATGTTTCACCAGACTGTATCGTTATTACGATACTATCATTCCCAATGTTTTCTAATATTGATTTTACCGCAGGCAATTTGCATACCGTATCATCTGCAATATAAATTTTTCTTCCAGTGGCATTATTTCTGATTTGTGTTAATGACTCTGCAGAATCATAACATATAATGTTTGTTTTTTCAGTTCCTATATGTATAGGTGGGTAGGGTATAGTTATAGTATTCATACCGCTATTCTAATATGTTTCGTTATTCATTGCAAGGAATCTAATATAAGTTTTTCAAGATTTTTTTTAGTTTCTCTTTCCTTTTGCATTAGTAAGCTTGCTTACGTCCTTTCTTAAGAAAAGAAGAAGAAAAAAAATTATTTTTTGATTAATAAGTATTTTCATTCATTGCAAGGAGGTCATCAATAACCTCTTGAACTCTGGTAATTTCTCTTGTCAATATTCGCTCATAGTTTAGATCCCCAGTATTTATTCTAAAGGATTCATCTTCCATGTTTTGAATTCCACTTAAATTAATAAAATAAAACTTTCCTTGGTTTGCTTTTTCTGCCCATAGCTTTGCTTCTCTCCAGTAATAAAGGCCTGCAGTATAACAACTTAGTGTTGTTTCTAGATCTCTTAGATATTGCTCTTTCCAAGGTGCATCATAAAAGTAAGCAACCTGCTTGTCCCAATACCGGCCAAGCCTCATATGTTGTTCAATCAGTTTTAAATTAACATGCATCATAAAAAGGTAGCGATATTTTTCCCATTCGTCTTCATCTTTAATGTGAGTAAGTGCATATTGTGGGTTTGCAAAGTCTGCAGCAACGGCTCTTTCAAGCCAATAAATATTTTCAATTACATCATCTGGATATTGTTGGTAGTGCACATGGTATAAATTATAATATTGTTCCTTAAAGGTAATTG
>CAYJGO010000047.1:0-13712 GCA_964369855.1 uncultured Treponemataceae bacterium
ACTTTTGCAACTATATACTTCCTAAACTCTACCTCCAAAATAATTGAAAATAAAATGAAGAAAAATAACAACACAACAAGGCTCTTTAATAAAATAAAACCTTTATCATTTCCACGAATAAATGTTATCATCTTCGCTTCCTCCACTATTTAAACCATCAGCGCCCAAACTCATGATGATAAAAGGAAGGCCCTGTTGATTTTCTGTTGAGTACACATACTCTTTTCCCCATGGGTCAACTGTTGGTTCTTTATTTACATACGGACCACGCCAATTATTAGGTACCGGATGAAAACCAGGTTTTTCCCATAATGCCCGCAAGCCTTGAGTATTGCTTGGGAAAACCCCACAGTCAAGATAGTATGTCTGTAATGCATTAGAAAATATTGCAATTTCATTTCTTGCACTAATAACTTTTGAGCGCTCAATGTAAGTTGCGCCCGAAAGCCCAATTCCAGCACTAAGAATTAAAATGATTGAAAGAACAATTAATGTTTCAATAAATGTAAAGCCCTTATCTTTTTTCATATAATACCTCCAAAATCGGTTAAATATGGAATAAGAATTCCATCCATTAAAATCAATATATATATACCTACGTTAAATAAAAGTATTGGTTCCATTAACTTTAAGCATTGGTTTTTTGCAACTTCACTTTTTTTTGATATTCCCTTAGCTATTAAAGAACATGTTGGTCCCACATTTGCACACTCTTGTGCAATTTTTAATAAGCAAGCCATATGCTCATCGGCCAACTTAGCATGTAGAGCTGACATTGAAATTTCATTACCTTTACTTACTTGAATATATAAGGTATATAAATTTTTCTTAGGAATAGAAGTTATATTTGATGTCATGCAAAGTTCGAGCGATTGTTTAAAGGTAAAGCCACTTTCTTGCAAAAAACCTAATGTATAGTACAATGTAAAAAGTCTTGGTGTTTTTAAGCTTTTATAAACGTATAATCCTAATAGTGCTGTTAAGCAAACAAAGATTATAAGAGCACGAAAAATTACAGAGAGTATTTCAGAGTTTGTAATACTTGTTAAAAACAAGTCTTTCCAGTGCATCAATGCAAATGTTCCAGACAAAGCTATTACTACCACGACGAAAGGGTACAATGCTGCACTTTTAATTTCTTGGATAGACCGTTCTTTTTGCTCTTGTTGAATACAAATAAAATCAAGCATTTCTTGCAGCTTTGCACTATGTTCTGCTGCTTCAATCAGGGATAGTAATGTCTTTTTTATATGCAGATATGGACACAAAAAAAGAGATTTTGAAAACGAATATCCTTTTGTCAGATTATCTAATATTGCACTGGCACTTTGCCTAACATGATGTATACTTTTGCGTTTAGAACCTATTCCTGATAAGACTGTTAGCGCTTGTACTAAACTTACATTATTTTTAATAAGTAAATTTAATTGATTAAAAAAATTTAAATCAGTATGCATACATTTCCTCCTCTTCCATACTCATTCTTCCATTATCACCCATCCATTTTCTAAAATCACACAATGGCGCTTTATTTAGTATTAGCTTCGATATGTCATTACAGGAGGGAAGCGTTTCAGCTATAGGTTCATATACTGCTTTTGTGTTTATTTGTTTTTTTACTAATCGTTGACACATTGAGCCACCAAATACTGATGCTAATAGCCAATTCTCAATTCCCATATCCAACAAGCGTATAATTGCAGACGGTGCATCAAGAGCATGTATACTTGCTAATACTAGATGGCCCGTTAAAGCAGCTCTAACTGCTGTTTGTGCAGTATTTTCATCACGAATTTCACCGACCATTATTACATCTGGATCATGGCGAAATGTGCGTTTAAGAACTTGTGAGAAGTCCATATCAATATCGGGATTAACAGAAATCTGAACAACTCCTTCAATTTTGTATTCGATTGGATCTTCAATAGTTATTATTTTTCTGTTTTGTTTAGTTAGCTGATGAATAATCGCCGCTAATGTTGTGCTTTTTCCAGCTCCAGTAGCACCACAAATTAGAAATAATGCATGTTGTTTTTTGCATACTTCTTCTAAAAATTCTCTATGCTTTTTTGCAAAATGCAATGAGGTAAAGTTTAATGTAGAACTTTTAGTGCCCAGCAATCTGAGTACCGTAGAATAGCCATTTTCACTTGGAATAATAGAAGCTCTTACCTCACACTTTACCGTACCAATTTCAAAATGAAAAGCACCATCTTGTGCTCTCCTGTTTTCAGTAATATCTAACCCTGACAAAAATAAAATTCGAAGTGTAAGGGCCCTCGCAGTATTACTATCTACGGTGGAGTATAACTCAAGGTTACCCAAAACCCTCATTTTTATATTACACAGAACATTTGCAGGTTCAATATGAATATCACTTCCTTTTTTTTCTATACACTCCATTATAAGTGAATTTAATAAATGTATTATTGGTGCATCATCTATGAGGTATTCAAGATTATCTTTATTCTTTGATATTGATTCATTAGAGTTCAAAACTTCTTGAGTCTTTGAAAAACGCCTGGCTGTTTCTTTTAGAAAAAAATCTTTTGAAATATTTTTATATTCAAAAGTGATATTATCGTGCCCCTTTGAAAAACCATCTGGATTATAGAGCTTTAAAAATTCTTTATAGCGTGACTCGATTTTTTTCTTTAATTCAAACATATCGGGATTTAGCATCCCAATTACCAAACCGTTAGCATTTTCGTCTAAAATTAAAACACCATTATGCACACAAAATACCGCTGATAAATCAAAATTCATTATTAAATTCCTCCTCTATATTCTCTTGTATATGCGGAACTAAATAAATGATTAGCTCTGATTTTTCATCGTTCTTTTGATGTGATTTGAAAAGCCATCCTATGAGAGGTATTTTCGAAATAAAAGGAACAGCTTCTTCAACGAAAGTAGAGTCATTTTGTACTAAGCCACTTAATACTATAGGCTCACCACTTTTTCCTCTAACCTCAGTTGTAACAAGCTTTTCTGAAGTGGGTGGAGGATTCCCATTATCAGAAACATCAGCTCCACGTCTTGAAAAGGATGCTGTAACTGTTGTTGTAATCATGCCATCACCTGAAACCCAACCTTCGATATCTAATATTAAACCTGCTATAATTTCTCGTGTTACACCAGAATATACTGGTTTGCCTGTATCAGGATCGATAGCTGTATCTTGGTAGCGAAAAGTATTTGTATTTTGAAAGTGTATAGGCTTTCCTACAATACCTTGAAGTTTTGTGTCAACATATATTTCGGCTCTATTTTCTCCAACTGCTGCTTGTAGTTCCGCTGCAAATGTGTACCCAAATACACTCACTACATCAACGTTTAAAGCTAAGACAGAGCCTAAATGCCCACTGATACTAGTTCTATCACCTAGTTTAACAGGAGAAGCAGAAAAATCAGGTTTCCAATTTATAGAATCACTTTCTTGTACTTGCAAAACTAATACATCGTAGCTAACAATAACAGAGGGTTTATCTAACACTGCTAAAGCCTCATTAAGAATATGTAATGAATCACTACTTCCAGTAAAAAACAAAGTATTTCCATCACCAACAGGAACGAGCTGTTCTCTACGTATTCCAGGTGGAAGGTAGTTTAATAAAAAGTCTGTTTTAATATATTGGAGTTCAATTATACGTGTTTCCATCACAGTATCACATAATGCTACAAAGTTTTCGAGTTCTTTTTTTTCTGGTTCATTAACAAGAACTTGTAATTGATTTTCTGAAAGAATTAGCTGCTTATAATTAGGAAAACGCTGTTGAATGAGAGACGATACTTGAGAAGAAGGTATAAACCGAAGTGAAATTGTTTGCCAGTGTCTATTTGAGTTTTGCAAAGCTTCATTTGTTTCTTCGAGTGCATAGACCACATACATTCCATTATGCACAGTAAAAGCAGCACTTGCTTGTGCACACAACGTAGTAAGAACCACATCAAAATCAGAGTATGAGTACAAAAATCTAGTAATAAGCCTATCAGAAGGAAGAAGATTACAAAAATCAACTTCTTGTAATAAAAATAGTTTTTCAATACTCTCATAAAAACTTCCTTCTTCAATATCAATATCAAACTCATTAAAGTCTTTTTCAATCACAACTTTTCCGCTACTTCCATAGACAGTTGAGTTATTATACGTATTGATAATAGGTGATCTAGCAACTTTTACACTTTTCTCACCCTTAGTTACTGAATAATCTGGAAAGCCTTGCATAACTATTGAAATTGCTTCTTCAATTTTTACATTTTCTACATGTAAAGATACAGAAACATTGGGTAGCAACTCATATACAACAGGTATTTTTGCCACTTCCGATATCTTATCAAAGAGTTTTGATGGACTAATATCATATGCATTTATTGTATATTGATTATCATAATTTTCATTTTTAGATATATCCACTTTTGAAAGCACAAGAACTTGATTGATAAGTTTTGCATATAATCTGTTATATCGTAAAAAGGCCTCCAAAGCTTCATTAAAATCATTCCCGGAAAAACGAAAGCTAGTCTGACCAAAAACAGTATCATCACATACAATTGGAGTGTTTTGAGAAATTGAAATTGCATAGACAATATCCGTAATCTCTTGAGTGGGAAAATCAAAAAGTAATAAAGGCTTTTCTTCTTGCCCTTGCAAGCTTAAAATTGCCAGAATATAAACAAAGAGTAATAAAAACCTTTTCATACTACCTCCGTAAAATTTTAAAACTAACCTTTCGTTTTAATACCGATATATCTATGTTGTAAGCATAGTTACCTCAAAAAAACAGAAAAAACACGCATATACATATACTTTTTATGTTTTTTTAATTAATAAGGTAATCATTTGTATGAAGACTTGATTTTTTCCCCGTTGAGGTATAAAATATATATAGATGTGACTAAGAGTCTTGACGTTCCGTACTGAGGGAGATAGCAAGCAAATGATAACGTACTGGGAAGAAAAAAATGGTAAACTTACCCAATTTGACGAAGCAGAATCTTCAAAAAAAAAGAACCAATGGATTGATGCGCGCGCTATTACGCGTGAAGATATAAGAATCCTCGAAAAAAATTATAATATTGAGCAAGAACATATCTTAGATATATTAGACCAAGATGAGCTATCGCGAATAGAACAAACAAGCGACTATACGCTCATTATTATGAGACTCCCGTTATTTATACCAGACCATGAAATAAGCTATATTACGGTGCCATTAGGAATTGTTTTATTTAAAAATACGATTATTACCATTTGTTGGACAGACTGTGAAGTACTACACGATTTAGCGGCAAATAGAATACGAGATTTAACATTAAGCGATTTTCCAGCCTTTGTAATACGAATACTTAGCCGAAGCGACTCAACCTTTTTACGTTACTTAAAAGAAATAAATAGACGCTCAACGGCCATTCAAGGTACCTTAGAAAGATCGGTTAAAAATAACGAACTGATGCTTTTATTAAACCTCGGAAAATCCCTAGAATTTTTTTCTACATCACTTACGGGAAATCAATTATTGCTCGAAAAATTATTAAAAACACATATAATTAGTTTAGATAAAGAAGATAAAGATTGGCTTGAAGATGTTGCAATTGATAATAGACAAGCACTCGAAATGGCAAACACGTATAGAAACATCTTAACAAGCATGATGGATACTTTCGCATCGGTAATATCCAACAACTTAAATATTGTAATGAAAAGACTCACGGTAATTTCGCTCGTATTAATGGTTCCAACATTTATCGTTAGTTTTTTTGGAATGAATGTTCCACTACCCTTCACACATTCAGGATGGTGGGGTGTAATTTTTATTAGCAGCATCTGTATAGTTACTGGCTTGGTAGCATTAATTGCGTTGTCGGATTGGAGTAACTTAAAAATTAGAAGAAAGAATAAAAGAGATGGTAATAAGCAAAGTAAAAAAGCTTTTTACCAAAATTGAGGTAATATGAACAAAACATTTATACCGTTTTGTATTTTGTGTTTAAGTATGCTTATTTCACTTAATGCGGATTCACCACAAATATGGCAAAAAATGCTTTCGCAAAATCTTGAGGTAAAAGAAACAATTGAATTTATATCTCTTGCCAGAGGCTCTGATGAATATATAATTGGAGAAGGAGTTCAATCTGTTAGTGCAAAAAGAACCGTTGACCATTTTTATATGAATGCATTTGAAACAACATACAGCCTGTGGTATTATGTTAAAGAAATAGCTCAAAGTGAACTTGATTATATATTTGAAAACCCTGGACAAGAAGGTTCTTCTGGGAGAAGAAATAGAAAGCCAACAGAAACGGGTGGCAGCCAACCGGTAACAACTATAAGTTGGAGAGATGCAGTTGTATGGTGTAATGCCTTTTCACAAATTATGGGAAGAACACCTAGCTATACGTACAATGGCATAGTGTTAAAAGATGCAAGCGATGCTGCACGAATTGACCTTGCACACTGTAACTTTGATGCCAATGGGTTTCGCTTACCAACAGAGGCTGAATGGGAATATGGTGCACGAAAAATTAAGGGAAAATCTGGAACACAAAGCTTTGCCGATGGAGCAACCATATCAGGTCCTGCATGGGATTATGCAGCAGTAGAAGAAGCACATACAACAAGTTTAAATAATTATAATAAAAACCCTAGTAAAAATAATCCTGTGTTCCCAATTGGGACTGCTAATGTAGCAACAGCTAATAGTTTACTAGGACCGAGGAGTGTCCCTAAAAGCGGGCAGGCAAACTCCTCTGGCTTATACGATATGAGCGGCAATGTTTTAGAGTTTTGTTGGGATTGGTTTACTGATTATGAACACACAAACGATGAAAATTTTTTAGGTAGTGAGAGAGTATTACGGGGTGGAAGTTGGAGCGAATTTGCATCATTTTTATATGCAGCAGATAGGTATTCATTCAATCCAGGTGAAGCTTATAATTACATAGGGTTTCGCATTGTTACCAATGAACTATAATTGATTAACCTCTTTCTCTAGTCAATTAATAACATACAAATTTTTCCACATACAAAACAACGATATTGCTTAAAGACAGTGTAATTCAATATTTTTAACTGTGAAAGTATTATTTTCTTTAACTAGGTCAAAAAAAGCATAACGCCCTTCAGCTAACGAGCCTGGGTTTATTAGTGTTGAGTCTCCTAGAGTATCTATAGCAAATGATTCATGTATATGTCCACTTACAACTAGAAGAGGTTTATATTCTTCAATAAAACTTCTAACGAGTTTAGACCCAACATGTACCCCTGCACTAATAACATCGAGTTTAGTATTAAAAGGAGGCTGATGTATAAGTAAAATAAGGTTATTCGTTTCAGGTAAGTTTCGAACCATGTGTAAATCATTAATTAAATCTTCATCATCGCGCTCAAAAGGTGTATTATTACTAAAGTGTAAGCTCCCCCCGCTTCCAGAAAAACAAAGACCTTCTGCAAACACAATCGATTTTTGAACACTTACATCATACGCATCCATAATTTCAACAAAGGACTCTTCATCACAATTCCCACTTACGCAATAAAATCGTTCATGTTTACTAAGTAGGTGTTTTAAAGTCGGCTCAGCGCTTGATAATACACCAAACTCGGCAAAATCACCTGCAACTAGTACGGCATCAGCTTTTGAAAACTGGGTATCAAGTTTGTCTATCATGTCTACAGAGCCATGAATATCAGAAAGCACTAAGAATTTCATAATTCCCCCATTATTTTTGCAAGTGCAACCATATCTTCTGTTTTCCCTATACTGATTCTAACCCAATCTTTCGTTTTTGGACTGTCAAAGTATCGAACTAAAAATGAATACTTTTTCAGAGATTCATATACGTATAAACCACCTTCCCCAGATTGCTTTCGAACCATAACAAAATTTGTACAAGATGGAATTACATCCCATCCATTTTCAGATAATGTCTTTGAAAAAACATCCCTGTCTCGTGCAATAGTAGTTGCAGTAGTTGAAAAGTCTTTCCATTTTGAACATACTAACATTCCCAATTTTTGTGTTATAGCATCTACAGGAAAGTGATTAAAACTATTTTTTACATTCATTATCTTATTTATTAGCTCAGGATGAGCTATGCAGTATCCAAGTCGCATACCAGCTAATGAAAATGACTTTGAAAATGTTCGAACAACTACAAGGTTTTTGTGATGTTCTAACAATGAAAGCACTGATTCTGTATTAAAGTCTGCATAAGCTTCATCAACAACAAGTACTTTTTCAGGTTCAATACTATGTAGCATTCCTTCAATTTCATTAACAGAAAGAGCAATACCAGTTGGTGCATTGGGATTTGCAAAAATCATCCCCGTGGTATTTTTTATATGCACCATGGAAGTTGTATCTAGGCTCCAATCATCATGTAAGCTAACTTTATGTAAAGGGATTGAATAAAAATCTGCATACACTGGATAAAAACTATATGTCAAATCTGGAAGAACTAGGCTTTTAGAAGAATCAAAAAAAGTATAAAATATAAAAGATAAAACTTCATCTGAACCATTACCACAAAAAATCATATCTTCTGTAATCGTAAATTTAAGTGAATCTTTTGCCATTAAGTGACCACCTGAGTCATTAAGCATTGATGCAATTGACTTTCTTAAACACACGGACTCAGGATCTGGGTATAGAGCAAATTGCATTCCATTATTTTTTATATACTCAGCTAGATCAAAAAGAATATCACCTGATGGTGAATATGGGTTTTCATTTGCATTTAGCTTTATAAAATTCCCTTCAATTTGCTCACCGGGTACGTAAGGATTTAATTTTTTTATTCTCGAAGAAAACATGTCACACCCTTTTAGGTAAATCTGATGCAATATCAAAAAAATGATATATTTTATATTACGATATGATGTAATTAGGGTCAAGCACTTTGCAAGTTTTACAACATAAAAAGCAAAAAAAATGTAATAAAACTAAAAAAATGCATTGAGAAAAAAAACAAAACCTGTTATACTGTTAGCATGGCAGCTAAGAAAAATCTATTAACAATACTCGTACTTTTTGCTCAAAAACAAAACAGTCCGCATGTTCATTTTGCTGAATTTTGTGACTATATGAAACGCTATGCACAGCACAACGTAGATACACAACCAGATTTAGTTGCATATACAAATAACCCCGAAGCTGCTATGCATGAAGAAATTGAACAACTAAGTCATAAAGGCTCAATAATTATTACAAACCCTGAAAGTGATAAAAAGGGAATTATAGTAATACCCTACTATGTAGAAAGATATGCATCACGTTTCAGAGAGATATCAAATAATCCTACAATTCCATTTCCAACTGTCAATGATTTACCTAAGCAAGCTCCGTTAGAAATGCTTATACAACAACAAGCATCTCTGTTTATAAATGAATTATTTGAAAAAAATGAAGATACCAAAGATGTAAAAACTATTGTAGAAAATGAAAATAAAAAACTCTACGGATTAACATTTTCAAATAATATTCCAACAATTATATTTCCATCAACGATATCGGTTACAACTCTATTTGAAATAGCACTGTCAAAAATACGGCAAATGCTTAGAAAGGAAGAGTTTCATGACTATTTTTTAAAACGATTGCGTTTATCAAATTCTGGGAAAGAATTATCTGTTAAAACATTTTTTAATCAGTTTATTCAAAAACCAACTGAAGCAATTGAAACAATTAAAACTTCGAGCGATGCCTTCTACTTTTGGAGTCAGCTAGGTTTTTTTATTCGACAAGATTATGAAAAAGTTACAGATTATACGCAAGAACATATTACCATTCTTCAAAGTGTTGCAATAACTGAAGTATCAATTGGCTATTACAAAAATAAATCTCAACAAAATTTGCAGAGAACTACAGCTCTTCGAAATCTTGAGCAAGCTTTGAATGCCGCTCCATATTATTTTAATAGAAAAGCTATAGAATATTTTACAGATACTCGAGGGATACCTCTATTAGGACAATATACTCCAGATGATTTAACAGACTTCTTAAATAGTGCCACAACACAATCGAAGGAGGGTGACTTACCTGAATTATTAACATTCAAAATCCATACGGGCGATCGATATTATATTTATAAAACTCGAGTAATCCCTCTTATTATAAGACTTTGTAACGATGCAAGAGAAACAATAAAGCAATCACTCACCAAACGATGGTTTGAAGCATATAAAAAATTTGAAGTTGAGTCAGCAATGAATGACCAAAAAGCATTTGAGGCATGTCTTGAAAATGAAATTAAGACAAGTTCTCCAATTCTATATGCCTTATTAACATCTAATTTTTTATCACTTGTTCATCATGATTCTCAAAATAATAAGGACAAAATCCACCTTTTTTCTAATGGAAAGGTTTTACCATATAGCGAGTTACTTATGTTATCAAGAAGGGAAATCTCTACTGATGCAAAAATATTACTTCCTGTGTGGTATACAATACCAATCGTATCATGGATTGTTAAATTTCTATTTAGACCAGCTAAAGGCAAAAAAAAGCAGGGTGCGATTTCTCCAGTTCCAACGGCTCAATTGCAATTAAAAAATGCTGATGAGCCAAATGCACTTTCTCATGCTACAAAAAATCAGAGAAGAAAAGAATTCCAAGAAGCTGCACTTCAAGCAGAAGCACAAATAGTACCTGTTGGATCAACAATCGATAGAGAAATGGATTCATATATTCGCCAGTGGAATCGATTACTAGATAAACAACTAAGTAATAACCTTACTGAAGATGTTGACTCATTGGTCCGAGATTATATGCGAAAAACAATTCGTACTATTAAGTCATCAACATTTTCATTAGAGAGAATGAGAAACTTAACTGATAATATTATGCAAAATCAAGCCTTACAAAAAATTACTGATAAAGAACAATTAAGAATGTATATTCTTTTATACATCGTTAAGCTTACAAAAACAATTTAATTTCCTCATTTTTCTGTTTTTTTATTCAAAAGCTCATATAAGTATATATGTACTGCAGTACAAAATACTTATGGAGGTGAAACATGAATTCACTTAATACAATTATTATTGAAGGTAGCGTGGTTAAAGAGCCTGTAATGCGAGAAACTCCTAAAGGTAGTAAAGTGTGTACATTTTCTTTAATGACCGTAAGAGCGTATAAAAAAGATGATTCTTTTGAAAAAGAAATTTCATTTTTTGATGTTGATGTTTGGGGTCGTCTTGCAGATATTTGCATGGAAAATACAACAAAAGGAAGAGGTGTTCGAGTAGTTGGACGCTTAAAACAAAGTCGCTGGCAAGGAAATGATGGTAAAAACCACGCCAAAATTGGGATTATTGCAGAGCACGTTGAATTTAGACCAAAGTTTAAGCAAAGTGAAAAAACCGATAATCAAACAGACATGGTAGATAACATTGTAAAGGAGGATTCATTAATTAGTGCAGAAGAAGCATTAGTATTCTAATAAACAGAATAAATCTACTACTAATTCTGTTTATTAACAATTTTTGAATGTATATTTTGTCAATCCGATAATATACATTCAAAAAAAATTTAATTCTAAAGTAAACATAGAAAATTATCGTCTAAGTTTATCCGGATTATAGAAACCATCTTTCCAGTTAAATCTAGTTGAATTTGGAATGTAATCACCTTTATGTAAAGCCCTCATAATTTGTTTAAAATCAGAACGTATTACTTGAGTCTTAGACATATCAATTAAAAAGTGAGTAAAGCCAAGCGTACGAAGGCTGTTAACTTTATCAATGAGTGAAAATGCTTTTTCACTCATAACATAAGAGCCATCTGGTGTAGAAAGAGCCCTGAAAGATAAACCTTCTTTATCACTAAACCAATGAAAATCATAACTTTCTGGTAACTTGAACCGCATTCGAAATAAGGCTGGATATGAAAAAATGTTTATCATAGCTCGTTGCCGTTGATCTCGAGGAAGCGTTGCTTCTAGGTTACTTTGAGAAGTCTCATGGCTCATTATAAAAGCATCTATGTTTTGATTTTCAAGCCACGAAACCGCCCAGCGATTAAATGTATATAAATACGGTCCTGCAATAATAGAAGCACCTTTATTTCTTAACATAGTAATATGTGCAGGATTATTAACAATCCATTGCATATAGCCTAAATCTATAAGATCATTAATTTCGTTTTGTAATTGCTCTTCAAGTCCCTGAGGGCAAAAAGGATCAAGTGAAATATATATTTGTTTTTTAGAAAAAGGAAGAGTTTGTTTCTTTTTTAATAACGACATTCTCGTATCGGCATTAAGTTCTAATATTACTTTCGTAGGTTTTTCAGAGAGAACTGCAAACATATCATTTACTGTACTTACTTGTACATATAAGCCTTCAGGAAAGTGAGATAAATTTACTTTTTTAATAGGGGTTAAATCCAAAATCGGGAGCCTATCTCCTCCAGGCTGTTTCTTAAATGGTGAAATATCGGCGGGTAAAACTCTTTTATATCGTTTTGACATTGATTTAGTTTGTATTAGGTACACACTATCTCCAGGCCCAAACCCTTTAGGAACATCAATCCAAGGATCATTGCCAAATTTTGGAAAGGTTTTTATCATCTTTATTTTATGGCTAACCCTTCCAGAATCATCTTTTTTATGTAAACGTATTGAATCACCAATTTCAGGATCATATGTTCCACCCTTTATAAGTGCAAAATTATGCCTTTCTACTAGAGGTGCCTTTTCATCTTTTTTAGCTTTTTTTGTATCTTCCTCACTGCCTTCTAAAATCACATAGTCAGAATCAAGTATTTTTTCTTCTTGGATAGCTTCATTTCTCACCTTAAAGATTTTACCAAGCGCAATACCAGTCCCACCGGCTTGCTTAGGATTTAATACATGTTCTGCACTTTCTCCTTGATACCAAAACAATGTTTTAGAACGTGCAAAGTCTGTAGACAAAAACCTCTTACCTGTTGCAACAGCTCCCTTTTTATCGCTTTCCCAGTTATCAAGAACATATCGGTATGCAGCAGTTACACTTCCAACATACTCAGCACTTTTCATTCTACCTTCAATTTTAAAAGAATCAACCCCAGCTTTAACGAGCTCAGGTATTTTTTCAATTAGTTCAAGGTCGTATGGTGAAAAATAATATCCACTTTCTGTTCCACCGCCAATTACTTCTGCATTATAAAACCTTCTACATGCTTGAGCACACATACCTCTATTTGCAGACTTCCCCCCTAAATAGCTAGAGAAAAGACAAAGTCCTGACTCACTTACACAAAGAGCCCCATGTACAAAAACTTCTAGTTCAACGGTTGTTTTAGACCTTATATCTTGTATTTCACTTAAACCAAGTTCACGAGCAAGCACAACTCTTTTTATACCTTCTTTACCCATAAGGTTTGCTGCCGATGCACTTGCAATATTCATCTGTGTCGAACTATGGATTTGAAGGTTTGGAAAAAACTCCTGAACCATTCTGACTACACCAAAGTCTTGAACAATTAGTCCATCAGGCCCAATTTCATTTAAGTATTTTAAAAATCTGTATAATCTTTCTGTTTCTTTTTCTTCACATACAGTATTAACCGTTACAAATATTTTTTTTCCACGTCTGTGTAAAGACTGAACTGCAGCCTCAAATTGATTCCATGCAAAGTTTGATGCTCTCATCCTAGCATTAAAACTTTTTAATCCCATGTATACTGCATCTGCACCTTCGCCAATTGCTGCTTCTAATGTTTCTATGT
>CAYJGO010000048.1:0-13172 GCA_964369855.1 uncultured Treponemataceae bacterium
TCTCTCTTATTTTACATGCTGAACACGGAGGAGGAAACAACTCATCTCTTTCTGTTCACGTATTGTCATCTTCAGATACCGACACTTATTCTGCAATTGCAGCTGCCGTTGGTTCTCTAAAAGGGCGCCGTCACGGTGGAGCTAACAGCCAAGTTATGGGAATGATGGACGATATTAAGGCAAATGTAAAAGATTGGACAAACGAAAATGAAATTGCTACATATCTTCGACGTATTGTTAGAAAAGAAGTAGGGGATAAGTCAGGGCTCATTTATGGGCAAGGCCACGCTGTTTACACCGTATCTGACCCTAGGGCGATTCTTCTTAGAGATAAGGCAAAAGAATTAGCAATAGAAAAAAATTGTATGGAAGAGTATTCTCTTTACACAATAATTGAGCGCTTAGCACCAACAATTTTTGCCGAAGAAAAGAACTCAGACAAGCAAATCTGCACAAACGTAGACTTCTATTCAGGCTTTGTGTACACCATGCTTAATATTCCACGTGAATTGTATACACCAATATTTGCTGTAAGTCGAATTGCTGGTTGGGCAGCGCACAGAATGGAAGAAATAATTTCAGGCGGACGTATTTATCGCCCAGCATTTAAGAATGTTTTAGATGAAAAAACATTTGTCCCAATGGATAAGCGATAACCTTATTCTATAACACATAAAATAAAAATCTCATAAAAATATTTAGAATTTTATCTAAATGTATTGACAAATCATCCTTTCTCTCGTATACTTTAATTAGACATTTAGATAATTATCTAATTAAAAATGGAGGTACGACAATCTATGAGTTTTCAAGATACTATGAAAGCCATATCAGACCCAACAAGGCGAAAGATTCTTGACATGTTAAAAGAAGGTCCAATGAGTGCTGGCGATATTGGAGAGCAGTTTGACATGGCAGGGGCAAGCATTTCGCATCACTTGAATTTACTAAAACAAGCAAACCTTGTACTTGACGAAAAAAAAGGAAAGTACATTTATTACGAATTAAACACCACCGTTATTGATGACGTAATTGTGTGGTTTCAAAACTTAAAAAATTAAATCAAAAAAAAGGAGACCCCATGAACATGAAAAAAACTACCCTTATCAGTTTAATCATAGCATCGCTTGCACCAATTGCTTATGCAATTTTTTACAATATACTCCCAGAGCAAGTGCCAATGCACTATAATTTTCAAGGCGACATTGATGGCTATGGTTCAAAACTAGAACTGCTTATTATGGCTTTGATACCTATTGTGAGCATTCCTCTTTTTAGTATTATTCCTAAAATTGACCCAAAAGGTAAAAATTATGAAAAATTTAAGGGCTTTTACCGAGCGTTTATACTTGTTTTTATCATTTTTATATCTCTTATGTTTGGTGTAATTCTTACAAATAGCCTGATTCCAAATACTATTGATGTTACACTTTTTGTATGTATTACAATAGGTATTCTGTTTATGTTTATTGGTAATTATATGCCAAGGGCAAAGCAAAACTACAGCTTTGGCATAAAAACCCCGTGGACACTTTCAAGCGAAAAAGTATGGAATAAAACACATCGCATTGCAGGTTTTTGCTTTTTCTTTTCAGGCCTTATTTTTATTATTATTCCATTTACCTCAAGCTGGGTAACAATTGTACTATTTGTAAAGGCAATTGCTATTGTTGCCATCATTCCTACTCTTATGTCTTATGTTTTTTATAAACAGGATGCTACACGCTAAAAATGCATAATAGCAATTAAACAAAAGGTGTGTAACTAAGTAGTTTTCTTTATAGTATCAATAAGAGAAAACTACTTAGTACAGTATAGTACCATGGTACGCGCTTTATGATCATAGGCTGCTTTATCAAAGTCACCGTACACAGCTACATTTTTGTAACCACATGTTAAAAGGGTGTCGCGAAGTTCAGCAGCTGAATACAATCGTTGAACAAACTCATGAGTTAACTTTTCTCCTGTTTTATTATCGATTAGGGTCCAATTTGAACGAAGTCCTTCCCATGCACCATCTACTTCAAATTTTGTTAAAACAGTTTTACCAGCACGCTCAAACCATTCGCCTTCAGTAAAATCTCTAACGGCAATCTCGCGCGATACGCATTCCATTATAAAGCATCCCCCTTCTTTAATGGTATCTGCAATACGTGTTAAAATGAGTATGTCATCTTCTTTTTTATCGCAATACCCAAAAGAGGTGTACAAATTTACGGCACAATCAAATTTTTTTTCACTTGAATATGTTCTTAAGTCTGCTTGAATAAGTGTTATTGGAACTTCTTCATCATGGGCGCTTTCTTTTGCAGTTTGTAAGAAAGGCTCTATTAAATCTACTCCAGTAACATTCAGACCCAATAATGCAAAGTCTATGCTAACACGTCCTGGTCCACAACCTGCATCTAGTATAGAATCGCCTTTTTTTAGGTTTGCCAAGCTTTTTATTTGACTTGCAATTGTACTCGCTTCTGCCCATCGTTGTTCATCAAACATAATTGGGCCAAAGTGTAACCAAAAATTATCTTGTTCGAACCATTCTTTTTTTTTCATTTACTTATGCCTTTTATTTTGAGCCAACGGAATAGATCGTTCGAACATAACTAAAACAACTAATAGTGCAAGAAAACTTGGTACAATAAAAAAGCTTTTACCTAGTCCAACAGAATCACCAATGAGCCCCATAAGGAATGATGCTAGGCCAAAGCCAGGAACCCCTGCACATGACATTAAAATAAAGGCAGCCGTAGAATCGATTGAAGGAATCCTGTCGACAGCATATGATTGGATTGAAGGCCAAAAACAGGCAATGCTCATCCCAGCTAAAAAAAGAACAATAAAGAATACTGGAATTGTGTTAACAAATGGAACAAAGAGTGCAATAAAAAAACCAAAACCAGCAGACGCTAAAATAAATCGTCGAAGATATTTTTGGCCAATTAACATGCCTCCAAGCAATCGAACACACATCATGCCAGCAGCAAAGCAGGCTGTTCCAAATCCTCCCATACGAGGATTTTCAGCAAAGTTTACTTGAATATAACTGGCACTCCAAAAGGTAAATGCACCTTCAGCTCCACCTGCAAACACCATCATTGCACAGAATACCCAAAAGCGTTTAATTTTGACACACTCCAAATATTGATGTGTAACTTGCTTTACTGTCAACCCTCCATGGCTTGTATCTATGCGGCGTAAAAAAAACATAGCTATACCTACTATAAAAGAGCATCCTGATAAAAAAGCAATAATGCTTCGCCATGAGACACCTCTTGTTAAAAGGTCTCCGGCTAGAATTACTGTAGAAAGGACTCCGACAGACCAAAAAGCATTAGTAATATTTAAGTATCGTCCTGAGTCACCTGGATGTATATCGGCAACAAGGGGATTTATAAGCCCCTCTAGAATACCTGAAGCTAGGCCAAGGATAACTGTTGCAGCTAATATTGCAGAATACGAAGGGGCCATTGCATAAACAGCATAGCCGAAGCTTAAAGCAAAAAGTCCCGAAGATACGGAGCGAACTTTTCCAACCTTAGCAGCCATAAAACCTCCAAAGAATAAGGAGATAAAAATAAGCATAGAGCGTACACCTTCAATTCCACCACCTGCTGAAAGTGAAAAATCCAATTCATCTGCCATTGCTAATAAACAAATGGGAGTAACGGTTGCACTTGCAGAATACAATAGCATGCATGCAATGGCACCATAATCAAGAGCTTTTAATTTAATTTTCATATGCTAACATAACCTATATTGAAAAAAAAAGCAATGCAGTGTACAATGAAGTGTATAAAAGAGGAATATAAGAGGAGAATATGAAAAAAACTATTTATGTCATAGGGCATAGAAATCCGGATACAGATTCAGTTGTATCTGCAGCAGCGTATGCAAATTTAAAATTAGAATTGGGCTTATCGGGGTGTAAAGCAGCACGTGCTGGTAAAATGTCACCACAAACAGAATATATTTTTAATAGATTTAAGGTACCGTATCCTGAATATATTCCCGATTTGCTTCCAAAAGTTCAATATTATATGCAAAAAGGTTGTGATACAGTTGACGAGGGGACATCTCTTTGGGCCGCTGTAGCAAAGATGGAATCAAGTCAATCAAAAGTCCTTCCTATAGTAGATAAAGAGGGTAAGTATCAATCTTTATTACATTATAATGCCTTCGCACAAAACGTATTAAAGCTTTTAAATCCCGAAAAAGAGGCAGCTGTTACTACAAGTATAAAATTAATACATGAAACATTAAATGCTCAACCACTCATATTAAATAATGAAGATGAGTTATTTAAATGCACTATCCTCGTTGGAGCTGCGGAGTTTTCAACATTTAAAACACTCTTGGATGAACGGAAAAGTGAAAATGTTGTTGTAATTACGGGAGACAGGGTCGATGTTCAAGAATACTGTATAGACTCTGGGGTTAAAGCCCTAGTTATAACTTCTGGTTTTGTCATTAACAAGGAACTGAGAGCTAAAGCCGAAAAAAAAGGAGTTTCAGTTCTCATTAGCCCGTATGATACCTCTGCTACGTCAATGTTGAGTGTATATTCAACAGCTGTTTCTGTGATGGCAGATAAGGAAATCAAGCCAGTAAAATCATTAGATACGGTTCGTAAAATTCAACCTTTATTAAAAGACTCTCCTAGTCGCTGCTTACCAGTTATTGATGATAATGGGGGCGTAATAGGTATTATATCAGAAAGTGATTTATTGCAAGAAGCAAATATAGAAGTTATTTTGGTTGACCATAATGAAGTATCTCAAGCAGTTGAAGGGATTGAGAATTATATTATTCAAGAAATTATTGACCATCATAGATTAGGAAATCTTTCAACAAAATACCCAATTACATTCATCAACAAGCCTGTAGGTGCAACCGCCACCTTAGTGACAACCTTGTATAGAGAAAATAAAGTTTCAATACCCAAAGAAATTGCGTGTATATTGTTAAGTGCAATTTTATCTGATACATTGATATTACAGTCTTCTACTACAACCGATATTGACAGGGAAACAGCAGAGTATTTGTCAAATATTACAAACTTAGATATACAAAAACTGGGACAAGATATTGTAATGGCAGCTAGTCATATTGGAGGTCGAAGTGCAAGCGAAGTAATTCATCAAGATATGAAAGAATATACGGAACGGTCTTTTAGATTTACCATTAGTCAAATTGAAGTTGATAATATTGATGAAATATTAAAACGTAAAGAAGAGTTTATTTCAGAGTTAGAAATCGAAAGACGAAGTCGAAAATTATTATTTTGTGCTATAATGGTTACAGATATTACACAGCTTACAAGTATACTTATAGTTGCAGGAGAAAAACCATTTATGCAACACATAAATTTTCCTGTTTCAGAAGATTCAATTTATATTGTAAATGACATTGTATCAAGAAAAAAACAATTAGTGCCCCTGCTTAGTGAACAAATAGAGAATTATGATAATTAGAAAAAAATAGTTATTGAGTCATTTTGGTTAATAAAACCTACAATAAAAACACAGGAGCCTTTGCTTCTGTGTTTTTTTGACCCTATTCGCCCAGGCTATACAGGACATGTGTCATTTTGACCCATTTATATATTTAGTAAATTTCAATTATTTTGCAAAAACATTTAATTCATTGTAATACAAAGAATTAAATAAATATTTAAAATAAAAAAAAGTTGGCATGATTATTGCATTATAATATGTGTAAAATATATTGTTTTACAAGGAGAAATATACAAATGAAAAAAAACGACGAAGTACTATCATTTTATCTTAAAGACATCAATAAAGTGCCGTTGCTAAAACGTGAAGAAGAGATAGAACTCGCTCAAAAAGCTGCAAACGGAGACAAAGCAGCTAAAGATAAAATTGTAAGTGCAAACCTTAGATTTGTTGTAAGTGTTGCAAAAAAATACCAAAATCATGGTTTAGATCTTGTAGACTTAATCAGTGAAGGAAATATTGGTCTTATGAATGCCATTGAACGCTTTGATGTTTCAAAAGGCTATCATTTTATTTCTTATGCTGTTTGGTGGATTCGTCAAGCGATTCTTAAATCAATATGTGAGAAATCACGTTCAATTCGGTTACCATTAAATCGAGCGAATGAACTTGTTCAAATTGAAAAAACGAGAAAGCAAATTTCTTCAAATATGAGTGATGAAGAAGAATTAAGAGAGATAGCAGATACATTACACATGAATGTAAATCATGTTCGAGACTTGCTAAATATAGCGCAAGAAATGGTATCCCTTGATTCACCAACTGGTATTTCAGATGCCACATCAATTTCAGATTTTATAGAAGATTCACGCTATGACTCTCCTGAAGAAAATGCAATTAATGTTAGTTTGCAAGATGATATAGATACTGTTCTTGAAAACTTAAGTGAAAAAGAAGCAAATGTTTTGCGTTGTCGTTTTGGTCTTAATGGAGAAAACTCTATGTCTCTGAAAGAAGTAGGAGATGTATTTAGTTTAACAAAAGAGCGAATTAGACAAATAGAGAAAAAAGCAATTCGCCATTTGCAACACCCAAGTGTATCTTCACGGTTAGAAGCTTACGTTGCATAGTTGGTCTTTGCTTAGCTATTTGTGCTAATTTTCGCAAAAAAACCTAACAAACATACTTGTTTGTTAGGTTTTTCTATTTGGAGAGCAGGCAAATAACTTGGGCGCTAATTGCATTACCGTTGCCAACATCACCGAGCCCTTCACCTGTTTTAGCTTTCACAAAGACTCTGTTACTATCGCATTTGAGTATATCTGAAATGGATATAATAACTTTTTCTCTCCATGGTAAAAATTTAGGTTTTTCCATGTGTAACACACAATCGATGTTTTCTATCTTCCAACCGTCATTTTTAATTTTTGACCATGCCGATTTAAGCAGCTCTTTAGAATCTGCATCTTTCCAAGTAAGATCTGTTGGAGGAAAAAGCTCTCCAATATCTCCAAGCCCTGCAGCCCCTAAGAGACTATCTGTAATTGCATGTAAAAGAACATCTCCATCCGAGTGAGCTACTGCTCCCTTTTCAAAGGGAATTTCAAGGCCACCAAGAAAAAATTTTCGACCCTCTTCTAGTTTGTGTAAGTCTGTGCCAAGGCCAGTTCTAAATTGTGTGCTTGGGGTGTTTGTTTGTAAGTCTTGCATAAAAGTAATCTTTATATTTTTGTTGCTGCCAGGTACAGTATAAACACTATTACAATACTGAGCCCAGATTTCAGTGTCATCAGTGTAATTTTTGTTATCGGCAGAAGCGAGGGTATGGGCCGTAAAAAGTTTATTAAAGTCAAATCCTTGTGGAGTTTGTACAGCACCAAGGTCAGAGCGTGTTAAGTGGCGAATTATTTTACCTTGTGAGTCTATCTCTTTTTGGGTATCAACAGGCTCTACAATTGGTACTGCAGAGCCTTTCTCTTTACACTTGTGGACAACCGAGTTTACAATCTCTGCTGATAAAAACGGTCGTGCTGCATCGTGTATGAGCACGAGATCAATATCAGGCAGCTGTGTACCAGTTGGGTTAATATGCAGAAGAGCGTTGTACACAGATTTTTGGCGAGTATCATTACCTGCAACAAATTCGGGAGTAATTTGCAAGAGTTCAAACATATCTCTAACATAAAGGCTCTCGTTTATTGCATGTAATGCTTTTATACACTCATTTTCAAAGTTATCATTAGGTACGGTGATAACTAAGTGCTTTAGAAAAAATTGAGTATTGTGTTGAAAAAACTGTAGGAAAGGTTCTAAGCTACATGATAAAACGGTTCCATAAGGTTGGTTTTTTATAATTGTTGAAGCAAGTGGTAAGTATTCTTTTTTTTTACCCGCATTAAATCGAGATGATTTTCCAGCGGATGTTATTATTACTGCAATACTCGTATTTGATTGGTTCATGCAATATTAATCATCAGGATCAAAATCGTCATCATCTAATAGGATATCGTCATCTTTATCATCTAAAAACTTTTCAGTTTCACCATCTTCAAATGAGTCAAAGCCTTTTTTTGAATCGGCTTCTTTTCCAAGTGGTTCAAGTTTTTCAAGTAGTAATTGTTCAACTTCTTTTGTACTTAACTTTAGTGCTGATGCAATTTCGTCTTCTAGAAGTTTTTTTGCTGAGTCATATAGTTTTCGTTCAAGAATAGGTAATTCTTTTACTTTGCTTCGATGGTATAAAGAGCGTACAATCATTGCAATGTCTTGAACAGATCCTTTTTTTAATAAATCCATGTTCAGTTGGTAACGTAATTTCCAATCTGATGTAATAGGTTCAAAGCTTTCTCCAATAATATCTAGAGCTTTGTGAACTTCTGCTGCTGAAACGATGGATCTAATTCCTAATTCTGCACATCTATCAATGGGTACCATTATTGTCATATCAGAAACTTCAAGATAAATGACATAATACATGGTTTTTTCGCCATTAAATAATTTTTCTTTTATTTCTACAATTTTGCCTGTTCCTTGGCTAGGATATACGATTTGTTGGTTTACTTTAAACTTTGTTTTTTTTGTACTCATACCACAGTAGTATAACATAAATTTAAATTATGGTCAAAGGCTTTTTAGAGTTTTCATGACATTCTGTGTAGTAGATGTAACACTGCATGTATATTTATGCTTTTGATAGACGCAAAATCTGCCGATAACAAAGCATGAATATATCGAATGATTTTAATAGGGAAGTTGCAGAATTATGTGAAAAAAAATCGGAATGGTTTAATTCTAGTATTCTCCCGCAGATGCTTGAAAATTATAGAACCTTTCACACTGCAGTTGTAAATATTATTTCAATGTTAGAGAAAAAAAAGCTCATAACACCTGATCCATACAAGCGAGATAAGCGTGTTGTTGATATTACGGTGCCACCAAATGATGATTTTACGGATGCTGAAGGAGCATCTATATTAGGAATAAGACTGTCAGACTATGAAACTTCATTAGACTTTCTCTGTAATTATATGCAGTTTACCGTGCAAACGCTAACTACTGACCGAATTAAACTGTTGTATTCATTTAATTCGTTTGTTGACTGGAATTTATCAACTGTTGGTGGGCAAAATAGTAATGTACGCTTTTTTACTAGTATTGTTTCAGGTATTAAAGCAAGTTCGGATGCCCTTTCAGCAGGGTTATTAAACAATATGCTTTCAGTTTGTTCAAAGCAGGTGAAAGATATCAATACAGAGTTAAAAAACCTAACGGCATTGCAACGAGAACTATATAAAGCTGATGTTCGAAGTACAATTTTTGAAGCACCATCATTTGCCAAGGCGTATAGTAACCTTACAACCGATAATGGAATCCAAGAAGTAAAAAAAGTTTTTTCAAGTTTAATGGGGAACAAGAGGTTTTACCCTGACTTAATAAACGAAGTTGTGAATGAAGATATATCCCCTTCGAAAGATAACTTGAGAAAAGCATTGGTTGAAAAACTGCAGGTTCAACAAGAAACAAAAGAAAAAAAAGAAAAGACAGTGAATACAAGATCGTTGTTGTTTGAAGTTGTAAAAATTATTGCAGGATTTGGACCATCATTTGATGTTATGATACAAAAAATTGAAGAAAATCATGAGCTATTACAAGGTGAAAGTAAGGGAGGATTTGAAAAAATTGTACGAGCCCTCCGTTCAGCGTTTGGAATGTCAAAAAAAACGGTTGAATATAAAATAAAAACGATAGATTTGGCTACACAGGTAGAAAAACATGAAGTAATAGATTATAATAAGTTTATAGAAGGTATGATTCAACGTTCTAAAGTATTTAAGGCTATTGCAATAAAAGAATCGCCTCTAATGAAGAAGTTGGAAAAAGAAAAAGAAGAAGCTGTGCTTGAGTATGTGCAAAAACGAATTGCAGACTGTCAAAATATGCACGGAATACTTGTTGGATTTGATGCTTTTTTTAAGGCAGAAGTAATGTCTATTAATCGCTCAAAAGTAAAAGGTTTATTGGTAGATTTAGATGTAATAAAAAATACTATCGTCAAGGCAAATAAGTATAAGGCAGAGTATGTATCAACAATTACAACTGAAAAACAAATGAAAAAGTTAGGTATAACAGATGAATAAAAAAAAGTTGAGTATAGCAATTTTCATATGTGTAATCGCAATGAGTTTTGCACAATCTGTATTTAATCGTGAAGCACAAAGAGAGTTGATTGT
The DNA here is from genome assembly GCA_964369855.1 of uncultured Treponemataceae bacterium. Taxonomy (GTDB): domain Bacteria; phylum Spirochaetota; class Spirochaetia; order Treponematales; family Treponemataceae; genus CAYJFX01. The sequence continues at coordinate 10,184 of CAYJGO010000048.1, forward strand.
AATTGACTCTGTACATAATTATGACTTAAATCCACATACTGCAAGTTATAGTTCTGAGAGTCAGTTGCTTTCAGCATTGTATGAAGGATTGTTTGTACCACATCCACTAACATTAGATCCTGTTGCAGCTATTGCTGAAAATTTCACTGTGTCGAGAGACAAAAAAACGTGGACATTTACTATTCGTAGTGATGCAAAATTTTCTGATGGGCAGCGAATAACAGCATATGACGTTAAGGATTCTTGGATTGCTTTATTAGACCCCAATACTCATGCCCCATTTGCATCGTTATTGGACGTAATTGTAGGGGCAGAGGCTTATAGACAAGGGCGCAGAAGTGCTGAAAAAGTCGGAATAGAGGCTAAAAATCGAAATACCCTTGTAGTAACTTTATCAAACCCTACCGAATATCTTGCTAAAATACTTACCCATCATGCTTTTTCAGTTGTACCAAAGAAAAAAAATGTATATTCTGGTGCCTATGTATTAAAAGAAAGAAAACGGAGCGAAATAATATTTGAAAAAAACTTACACTATTATGATGTTGATGAAGTTGCAATTCCGTCAATTCGGATAATTAATGATGATGATGTGGAAGAAAATGGATATCGATTTAACATAGGTGAAGTGCATTGGGTAACTGGTGGTGTAAATATTGATGAGATATATGATAGTGAAAGTTTGTATATTGCCCCTCAATTTGGAACAGAGTTTATCTTTTTTAAGGCACATAATAAGCCTTGGGATAATGGCGATTTAAGAAATGCCGTTGTTGCGGCAACGCCATGGGATAAGGTAAGAACAGGTTTTGTGACAGCCGAAACTCTTATTTTGCCAATTGGAGAGTATCCCGAAGTCATTGGAACAAAAGAGAGAGATATTGAGCTAGCAAAAGATTTGTTAAAAAAAGCTGGTTATGAAGTACGCTATGGAGAGGATGGGAAGGCTATTGCAAGTGGACTTGAGCTTGTTTTTGCAATTCCAGATTTTGGGTATATGAGAGAGCAGGCGCAACTAATAGTTGATGCTCTTGCAGAAGTTGGTATAACGGTCAAAATTGAAACCAGTTCACCAGATAGATATTTGGGTAGTTTTGATTCTTGGGATGCAGATATTTTTACATATACGTGGATAGGTGATTTTGCTGATCCATTATCATTTTTAGAATTGTTTAGAGGTGGGTCCACCTTACGAGAAACTGAGTGGACTGATAAAAAGTTTGACGCCTTATTACGAGAGGCAAATTTGCTTGAAGATCAAGCTGAGCGATATGCTAAGCTTGCAGAAGCAGAACAATATTTATTAGATGCAGGGGTTGTTTTGCCAATCTCGCATCCAATTTCTTTTAATGTTGTTGATACAAGAATTTTGGCGGGATGGTATCCTAATGCTATGAACTTACATCCTTTTAAGGATATGTTCTTCATAGTTGAAAAAACATCAGACGATTTTATTTAAGCAAAAGGGCAAAACTATTAGTTTTGCCTTCTTGTTTTTTAAATCCACTTAGGATAATACTTAATAGATTTTCTATATATGAGTTTGAAAGTGAAGAAGATTCTATATCTCTATCTGCAATGATAGGTATTCTTTGAATAATTACTCCATCAATACTATATACGGTATAACCAAGAAGTTGTGCTTGTTGGACAGGGCTTGTAATGGAAGCTGGTAATTCAATTGAGAGGCTTAAACTTTGTGCAGAAGCTGGAACCGTAACAGGAGCGTTCCAAGCTTGTTTTGCATGAAGAACACTTTCTTTTCCTCCTAAAACAGGAATGTTAAGAATTAAGGGATCTTCATAACCCGCACTTTTAAAGTTTCTATATGCATATTCAGTTATACTATAAGAATCTTCTAATCTGTAAGCATTTCCCTCTCTAGAGTTTCTACCAGGTCCCCCCATTGTGACGGAAAGAAAGCGTGTTCCATTTCGCTCAGTGGTCAAGGCAAGGTTATAACCTGATTCATCAATGAAACCAGTTTTGAGCCCTGTAACCCCATCAATTATGCCAAGGGCAGGATTTGTATTTTTTTGTACAATAGGGAAATCTTTACCTATTCTTGATTCGGGAAGGTTATGCTCTTGTGGGTATGCAATTTGCGGAACTGCATGAAAGAGTTCTAGAGTTTCAGGATATTTTAATACATATAGCCGGGCAAATTCAGCAAATTCTCTAGCAGTGGTTGTATTTAAGGCAGAATATCCAGAAGAGTCTACAAAAAAAGTGTTTTTGAGTCCTGCTTCAAGGACAACTTCATTCATTCTTGCTAAAAAAGCTTCCATTGACCCAGATACATAATTTGCAACTGCTACTGCAGCATCATTGCCAGATGAAATATTTAGTCCGAGTAATACTTCTTGTAATGTAACTTTGTGCCCTTGTGCTAAGAACATCAGCGAAGAATCTGGTGGCGCATTAATTGCCCATGCTTCTGGTGGCAGTGGCACTATATCATCTAAGGTAATTCTTCCGCTATCAATTTCTTCAAAGACAACATACATTGCTGCCACCTTCGTCATTGAAGCAGGGGGGATTATTTGATCTGGATCTTTCTCATATAAAATGCTTCCAGAATCTAGATCTATGAGTATTGCTGACTTAGCATTAATAAATGGCTCTGAAGAAGGGGTAATAGATTCATCCCACTCTAAAGGATGTAAGCCATCCGAATTGTATTTAGACTTTGATAAAAAGTTCAATCGCTCAGTTTCAAGGGTTGTTAAACTGTCGGCACGTAAATTATGTAAGTAATATGCATAGGTATATAACAGTGCAACCGAGAGGGCACAAATAAGGACTGTTGTTTTTATTGTAAAGCTAATAGTTTTTTTTATGTTTGTATGTGGCTTATTCAAAGTAATCTCCTGTAAGAAAGAATCATTTTATAGAAAATAGTGCAGAATTAAATTATCAGCATATTACATATAATTTTTAAAACATGCATCTGCAAGTACAATCGCAGCCATGGCTTCAACAACTGGAA
>CAYJGO010000049.1:0-13089 GCA_964369855.1 uncultured Treponemataceae bacterium
ACGGTGAATCCACCCATTTAATGTTACTGTCTTGTCAGCGTCTGCTTTACGCAAATCACCACAAGTATGTGTTCTTTTCATTGTTTCCATAAAAATATAATAGCTTAAAAAGGGTTTTGTTTCAAGGGTTTGATTATATAAAAAAACTGGCATCTTTATGATGCCAGTTTGTATGTTTTTTATTTAGAAGAAAGCGATCGTATAAGTTTTTTTATTTTTAGTATTAGAATTGGACTCATACTAAACTCTCTTAAGCCACTTTTTAGAAGTATTTCAGTAAAGTCAGAGTTTCCGGCCATTTCGCCACAAATATCAACTGCAATTCCTGCCTTATTACCAACAGAAATTACATGCTTTATTAAGCTAATGACAGCAGGATGACCTTCATCGTAAAGGTCTGAGATTTCATCATTTCCACGATCAACAGCGAGTGTATATTGTGTTAAGTCGTTTGTACCAATACTGAAAAAATCAGAAACAGTTGCCAGTTCTTCTGCATTAACTGCAGCCGCAGGTGTTTCAATCATTATTCCTACTGGTACATCGTTAAAAGGAATACCCTCATTTTTAAGCTCTTGAGCTACTTCGTCAATAAGCTTTTTAGATTGTAGCACTTCTTCTTTTGATATAATCATTGGAATCATTATTTTTGCATTCCCATAATGGCTTGCGCGTAAAAGGGCTCGAATTTGTGTTTTAAAAACTTCAGGGCGTTTTAAACAATATCTAATAGCCCTCCAGCCTAAGAAGGGGTTTTCTTCTTTTGGTATTCCAAGAGCTTTAACTTCCTTGTCTCCACCTGCGTCTAAAGTTCTAAAAATAACTGGTTTATCTCCAAGGGCAGAAACAACTTCTTTGTATGCTTTAAATTGTTCTTCTTCGGTCGGTAGGCGGTTCCCACCATTTTCCATAAATAGAAATTCAGTTCTAAAAAGGCCAATTCCATCAGCGTTGTTTTCTAAAACTCCTTCAATTTCTTGTGTTGTTCCTATATTTGCAAACAAGGTTATATGTGTTCCGTCTGTAGTTACAGCCTCTTCATGAAGCATTTTTCTTGTTTCTTCATATTCTTCTTTTTTTAGTTGAATATTTTTTTCAAAATCTTTTATTGTACTTTCGTCGGGATTTATGTATATAACGGCTTTTGCTCCATCTATGGCACAATACTCTCCTACCGTGAAAGCTTTTTCAACCTCTTTAATTCCTGATATCATTGGAATACCCATTGCTCTAGAAATAATTGCAGCGTGTGAAGTTCTGCTTCCTGTTTCTAAAATAAAGCCTTGCAAAAGTTTTTTGTCAACTTTTGCCATATCGGCTGGTCCTATTTCTTTTGCAACCAAAATAAAAGGCTCTGTTGCTTTAGAAGATGTATCTTTTTTACCATGCAAGGCTCGGAATATCATGCGAAAAATTTGTTTAAAGTCATCTGCTCTAGCCTGAAAGTAGGGGTCATCAATTTCGAGCATTTTTGAAACATAATCTGCACAGATATATGATAGAGAGCTTTCTATGCAAACAAGTTCTTTGGTCATATATTCAATTATTTCTTTTACAAGTTCTTCGTCATGAAGCATTTCAAGGTAACACTCAAAAACTTGGTTTTGCTCCTCTTGTCCATCTTCAACAGCTTGCGCAATAAGGCCTTGAATTTCTGTTATAGCTCCTTCAAGAGACTTTGAAAGCTTTTCTTTTTCTGATTCAAGATCTTGTTCTTTAATTGCCTTTTTTTCGTATTCTAATGATTCTACGGTTAGCACTAAAATTTTTCCTAATGCTTGACCATCTGAAACGGGAACCCCTTTCATTTCTTGCATAAATAAACCCTCTTTTAAATTAATTAATTAAACCATACGGTTCGTTATTATAATTTTTTTTCGTATCTATTTCAATACTAAAAAATTAATACTCATCAAATACAAAGTGATGTACTGCCTCTGCAAAGCCAGCATCATCATTTGTTTTCGTTGTAATAAATTGTGCACTATTTTTAGCCTCCTGATGGCCATTTGCCATACTTGCTGAAAAGCCTGCAACGCTCAACATACTCACATCATTTTTGTGATCCCCTATTACAAGGATATTTTCTAGTGGAATTGATAAATGCTTTGATAGTTTTTTGACTGCATTTCCTTTTGAAACATTTGCATTCATAATATCAATAACGATATCCATTGAAGGAACAGCATAAATGCTAGGAATGGTTTTTAAAAATTCATTTGTTTTTGTTAAGTCGCCTTTTTTTAGTTCTGTAACAAGAATTTTTGAAATATTGCGTTTCCCAGAAATAATATCGTTATACTGCTCTTCGAGTAGCACACAGGGGACCTTCTTAGAGCCGCCTTTAGCTGCGATTTCATTGTAGGCATGGAATATTTCAATTCTCTTACTTCGTTGTGTGTAATAAACAGTTGTTTCATCGTACAATAAAAAATCTATTTCATTGTCGGTGGCAAACTCACATATATTCTTTAAGCTGGTTAAGTCTAGATTAGATGAAAAAACTGGGGAATCGGTTGAAATATCATATATTAAGGCACCATTAGAACTAATTATTTGAGTTGATAAATTTAATTGCCTCATATATTCTTGAACCATAAAATGTGGCCTTCCTGTACATAATACCACAGGTATGTTATATTCTTGTAGCATTTTTACTGCCTTTATATTTTCGCTAGGCAGTTGCTTGTTGTTTCCCAGAATCGTTCCATCCATATCAGAAACTATTAACTTTATATTCTTATTTATATTCATCATGTGCCTCTTGGGGGTTAAAGTATTTTTTTTGATTGCCAATTATTGCTTTTTCGACATCAAAAATATGCATTTTCATCGTTTTGGCTGCTTCGTCGGCTTTTTTATTTAAGATTGCATTATAAATTTTATTATGAAACTTTGTTGTCTGGCTAAACATATCAAGCTTGATAGAAGCTTGTTGCTGGTGTTCAATCAAAAAAGACTTAATAGAGTCAAAAAAGCTTAATAGCAGTGTGTTGTGACTAGCAATTATAATTGAACGATGGAAGTCAGTATCTGCATCGTGAACTGAACTTACAGTATTTAAGTCAGATGTTAACTGAGCTGCAATTTTAGTTTCACGGTTTTCTTTGCATTTTTTTATATACTCGATATCCTTGTCGGTAGCAAATTGGGCAGCTAAACGTGCTGCTTCGGGTTCAATTATACTGCGTGCTTGAAGCACTTCAAGCACACTAAATTTGCTTTCTGTGACATCTTGAAAACTAGAACTTGGATTTTTTGAAATAACATAAGTGCCCCCACCGCGCTTTGTTTTAAGAAAACCGGCATTGCAAAGGGCTCGAAGTGCTTCGCGGAGGGTGATACGGCTAATATTTAATTGCAAGGCTAGATCGCGTTCGCTAATGAGGCGATCACCAACTTTTAATTTATTTGTTAGTATTTCATTTATTAAAAAAGAGTATGCTTTTTCTGCTTTTGTATTGTTACTTCTTCGTAACATAAAAACCTCTTTACTGTTAGTTAAATTGCTATCTTGCATTTTCTTTTATTATAAAATATACTATCGTATATTTATAGGAGGCCAGAATGACTTCACAAAAAGTAATGGTACAAAACGAAACGGGCTTGCATGCTCGCCCGGGTAAAGAATTTGTTGAAAAAGTTAAGACTTTTAAGTCAGCTATTGAAGTTGAAAACGCGGACGGAAAAAAGGCAAGCGCAACATCTTTGTTAAAAATTATGACACTTGGCATAAAAAAAGGTACAGAAATCACAATCTATGCAGATGGTGAAGATGAAAAAGAAGCCATAGAACAACTTGTTGAGCTCGTAAAAAACTTAAAAGATTAAAATTTCTCTTTAATTAAAATTACTACAATAAAGCTGTTTTAGCTTTATTGTAGTTTTTTTAGTTCTTTAATGTGTCTAAAAATCCTGAAGCTAGAAGTTTTTCTTTAATTTCTGCTTCTGAAATAACATTTTTTACACCAACAATTGTGGTCCCTTTTTCTGCAGCATCCTTGAACATTTCAACAAAGTTCAAAGGGCAAAAACAAATGCTATAATTTGACGCTGAACTCTTACCTTCCGATAGAGCGCAGTGATGAATATCAGTCTTTATATTAAGATCGTTAAAAACTTTTTCAACTCTCATTTTCATCATTAAACTTGTTCCAGCACCATTTGCACATGAAACCAATACTTTTACCACTTTTATTCTCCTGTAATAAACCTAATTTAAGATTTAATGAAAAGCTGGTAAAACAGAAGGTTTTACCAGCTTACAAAAACTATTTTTCAGCTTTTATTTTTTTGTATTGTTCGTAATCATCAGTAACCATAAAATATGTTTTTTTGTTTCGAGCATACATAATTTGAGGAATTGCAAGCATACCAATAACAACAATAGCAACACCAGCGTAGCCGAGGTATTTCATAAGTACTGTTGCTGCTGGCCAAATAACTGCCCAGTCCCACATTCCGAGGTACCCACCAAATGCGGCTAGTCCTACCCAGTGAGCAATAAATGCTGACCCAAATACTTGGCAAATACCAGCGATAAATGGTAATACACAGGCTGCACGAACGCCACCCTTATTGTTTGCATAAACAGCAATTGTTGCATTGTCAAAGAATACAGGAACGAATCCAGCGATTACTAAAACAGGACTTTGTAAAAGAATAAGAACAAGGATTGAAAGGAACTGACCAAGAGCACCAAATAAGAAACCAATTGTAACTGCGTTTGGAGAACCAAATCCGTATGCAGCTGCACAGTCGATGCCAGGTACTGCACCTGGAAGAAGTTTTGTTGAAATACCTTGGAAAGAGTGAGTTAATTCTGTTACGAATGTTCTAACACCTAATTGAAGAATTGCTAAATAAACAGCAAAGTTCAAACAAGTTTTAAGTACATAGAAGAAGAAACTTTCTCCTGTTTTCATAAATCCAGATGCTGTTAGATAGTCTTGACCTAAAATTACTAAAATTGTACCAAAGAATGCAAGCATCAAAAGAGAAGTGGCAACCATGTTTTCGTTGAATATTGATAAGAAACCAGGGAAACGAACATCTTCAAGTTTTTTCTTGTCTTTTCCGCCCATTTTTTCAGCAATCATTGAAAAGATTTTTAGGGCAAACATTTGTTGGTGAGCGATACAGAATCCACCGCCATCTGTTAGGTCTTGTGAAATTTCAACTGTCATATTTGATCCAACTGCCCAGTAAACACCTAATACAATACTCATTAAAATAAGAATAGGTGTGTCTCCAAGTTGTGGGAAACAGAACAAAATTAACCAGAAAGCTGTTGCTGCTTGTTGCATTTGTACATGTCCAGTTGTGAAAATTGAACGGATTTTTGTTACTTTTCTAAAAGCTACAAGTAGAATGTTCAAAATGAAAGCAATTAGAAGAAGAATCATAACTTGTGAAAAAGATTGACCAACTCTTTCCATTGCAGCTTGTACGGCATTTTGACCAAAGTAAGGGTCTATAACCATAGCATCTAATTGAAAACGATCTTTTAACCCAACCAAAATAGGTCTAAAGTTACCTACAAGTCCGCCAGAACCTACGCTAAGAATAAGGAACCCGACAACTGCCTTTAAAAATCCAGCTAAACAGTCATACCAAGGTTTTCTTAGAAGGGCGTACCCTACCAAAACCATTAAACCGATAAACATCGCCGGTTGTGTTAAAATATTCTGAACAAAAAATGTCCAAATATTTGATAAAACTTGCATAAAACCTCCTTAATGTCTTGCTTATGCACTTTTTGTTATTTTCTACTGGGATGACCCCAGGTAGATTTTCATTATGGATTAAAATAGATTAAGTATTTCGTCTTCTGATAAATCCTCTTTAATTAGTTTGTTTAGATTTTCCTCGTTGTCTAAAAAATCTGCAAGTTCCATAATGGCATCTTGATGACCATCTGAATCTTCTGCTGCGAGAGTAAAAGACAAGTATACAGGCTCATCGGTTTCGTGTAGACTAACTCCATTTCTGATTTTTAAAAAACTCATACCCTTTTTTAAGGCTCCATCTTCTGGACGAGCATGAGGCATCATTACACCATCGGTAAGTAACACATACGGGCCAAGCTCCTTAATGTTGTTTATAATTTTGTCTACATAACGCTTTTCAATATTTCCTTTTTCAACTAGTGGGCTAGAACAGATTCGCACTGCATCTTCCCAATCATTTACAGAATCAACAATTTTTATGTTGTTTTTTAGCCATTCTTTTAACATTCCCATTTGCATTTCCTTTTAAAACATGGTATAATTGGTATTACCAATTTCATTATCGCATGAAACTGGAAATTTTGCAAGGCAAATTCTCAGTTTTCTGTATATTTTTTTGATAATATAAAGGTAAAGTGAGTTCTTAAAAACTCATAATGATAACGGACATAAGGGAAACAAAGGAAGTTAAGTCTTTGATTTTTGTATTACTAGGACGTTGTTCAAATAATGCAAAAATGTTTCCATATTATAAAATACGCAAAAAGCGTTATAGGAGAAAAGTATGAGTAAAGTTGATTCAATTACACGTGAGTCTTGGATTTTAGGAGCCTTTCCAGAATGGGGAACATGGCTTAATGAAGAAATTGATGCAGAAGAAGTTAAAAAAGGTACTTTTGCAATGTGGTGGATTGGGTGTACTGGTCTTTGGGTAAAATCTGAAGGAAATACTAACATTGCCATTGATTTATGGTTTGGAAACGGAAAGCGCTCACAAAAAAGTAAACATATGGATAAATATCACCAAATGCGAAATATGACTGGTGGTATTAACACGCAGCCGAACTTACGTGCTGCACCAATTGTTTATGATCCATTTGCTGTGACTAAAGTTGATGCAGTATTATCAACTCACTACCACAATGATCATATCGACCCATTTTTCGCGGCAGCTGTAATGCAAAACTGTGATGCAAAAGTTCCATTTATTGGACCTCAACGCAGCGTAGATAAGTGGTTGTCATACGGAGTGCCAGCAGATAGATGTAAGGTTGTAAAACCTGGTGATGTTGTAAAAGTTGGAGATATCGAAATCGTAATTTTAGATAGTTTTGATAGAACTTGTTTGGTAACAGATGAAAAAGAGCTAGCTGGTATTTGTCCTACTGATATGGATGAAAAAGCAGTTAACTACTTGATTAAAACACCGGCAGGAAGTATTTATCATAGTGGTGATTCTCACTATTCTACTTACTATGCAAAACATGGGAAAGATCATAAAATTGATGTTGCTCTTGGTTCATATGGGGAAAACCCAGCTGGAAATCAAGATAAAATGACATCTGTTGATATTCTTCGCATGGCAGAAGCATTAAATTGTAAAGTTGTTATTCCATTCCATTATGATGTTTGGACAAACTTTAAAGCAGATCCTGCAGAAATAACAATGCTATATGAGTTCAAAAAATATAAACTACAGTATAGTTTTGTTCCATTTATTTGGGATGTTGGTGGAAAATTTGTGTATCCAGACGATAAGGAGAAGAGAGAATATCATTACCGACGAGGTTTTGAAGATTGCTTTACAGAAGAACCAAACGTTCCGTTTAGATCAATTCTTTAGCCTTTTGTTTGCAAGAGCCTGCACAATTGCCTTGCTCTTGCAATAACTGAATTTTATAGATGAAACTTTAAAAAGATTTTTATCTAAGAGTTTTTAAAGAGGCTGTTCTTTTTTAGGACAGTCTTTTTATATTGCATAATGTTTTACTATAGATAATAAGGAAATAAATGTGAAAAAATTTCAGATAGGATTATATGAAAAAGCAATTCCAAATGAATACAGTATTAGCGAGAAATTAGAAATAGCAAAAGAGCTGGAGTATGATTATCTTGAGTTAAGCATAGATGAAACAGATGAAAAGCTCGCTCGCCTTGATATGAGTGATGCACAGATTGAAAAGATTAAACAAGCAAGTGAAAAAAATGTTCCAATAGGGTCTATTTGTCTTAGCGGGCATAGAAAGTATCCACTGGGATCATCAGATAAAGTAATACAAAAAAGAAGCTTAGAAATAATGCAAAAGGCAGTTGAGTTAGCAAGTAAGTTAGGTGTAAGAATTATTCAACTTGCAGGATATGACGTGTATTATGAAGACTCAACAAGCCAAACCTTAAAAGATTTTGAGGAAAACTTAATAAAATGCAGTGCAATGGCTAGTGCGTATGGCATCGTTTTGGGCTTTGAGACCATGGAAACTCCTTTTATGGATACAGTTGAAAAGGCTATGAAATATGTAAATATTGTGAACTCACCTTATTTGCATGTATATCCAGATTCGGGAAATTTAAAAAATGCTTCCTTGTTATATGGAAAATCAGTAGAGGATGACATGGAAACAGGAAGAGGACATATAGTGGCACTTCATTTAAAAGAAACAGTTCCAGGTGCATACAGAGAAGTACCATTTTGTACGGGTCATGTCGACTTTACTAGTATAATAAAAAAAGCCATAGATTTGGGCGTATATCGATTTGTAACTGAAATGTGGTATGTTGGACAAGAAGAGTGGAGAGACGATATATTATTTGCAAATACAACAATGAAAAAAATCATAAACAATATAAAATTTTAGGGGGATAAGATGTTAGAAAGCTTAAAAGAGATAGTTTATAAAGCAAATATGCAATTACAAGAAGAAGGGTTGATTACCTTAACTTGGGGTAATGCAAGTGGCATTGATAGAGAGAAGGGTCTTTTTGTGATAAAGCCATCTGGGGTTGATTATGATAAACTTTCTCCATCCGATATGGTTGTCGTAGACTTAGAAGGAAATGTTGTTGAAGGAAGCTATAAGCCATCTTCTGATACTCCGACTCATATTGAGTTATATAAAAAATATGAGTCGATTGGAGGGGTTGTTCATACGCACTCTACCTTTGCCACGGCGTGGGCCGAAGCAAAGAAAAGTATACCTTGTTATGGAACAACTCATGCAGACTATTTTTATGGGGATATTCCATGTGCACGGAATCTCACAAAGGATGAGATTGAAGATGCTTATGAAAAAAACACAGGAAAAGTTATTATTGAGTGTTTAGAAAAAGAGAATAAAGAGGTTAAAAGTATGCCTGGGATTTTATGTGCAAATCATGGACCTTTTACTTGGGGAAAAGATGTAAATGAGGCTGTGCATAATTCAATTGTCTTAGAAGAGGTTGCGAAGATGGCGACTAATGCACGTATTATTAATCCTCATATTGAAGCAGCTCCGCAAGAATTAATTGAAAAGCACTACTCAAGGAAACATGGTGCAAATGCATACTATGGACAAAAATAGATGCATGTAAGAAAGACATATTAAATCTAAAAAGATTTTTGCATTATTGCAAAAATCTTTTTTTTATGGTTTAGCGTGAATAAATTAAGAGGTTGGTATTATTTTTATCACGGAAAGTTAGAGTTTTTCCATCCATTTGATAACTATCAACTTGTTCAAATAGTTCTATTACATGAGCTTCAAAATCTCTGGCTTCTTGATTAGGTGCTGCCATCCTAGTTGTTCCTATGGGAGAGAATGTAATAAGTTCATTTTTGCTCGCTTCATAAGTTCCAGTGAGTTGGTTAACACCAGTACTTCCATACACCTTCCCTTCATTAGAAAAGCCAATTGTTATAGGTTGGAGTCCTTGAGGAGGGGTTGTTGTAGCATTTCCATTATTATACATGAAAAGTGTCCATTCAGTATTTTCTAATGTAGATGGTTTAAATGTAATTGTGGTTTTGTTTTCATTATTATGTAGTATTAAATGTGTTTGGCCATTATGAGTCGTTACTTCTAGTACACCGCCTGATTGGAGGGTACGAATAAATAAATCTTCTGTTTGTTGTTGTTCTTTAGGCCCTAGCATCATTGTTACTGCAAGAGGTGAAATTGTTGCTATGTTGTTGTCAATCTCTATTGAACCTGTAAAGTTATTTACGCCGCTAAAGCCAGAAATAGTATACCCGTCAGTACTTTTTGCGATAAGCATTGTAACTCCGTCCCATAGTGTTTGATTGTCAGTTGAAAGAGTTGCACTTTCTGTTTTGATCGTTGTTAGAGCCCAGTTTCCCTCTGGGTTGCTGCTATTAAAGCACGCTGTTAGAGTAAATATTGTGCTTAGTAATAGCACAAGGGGAATTAGTCGTTGTGATTTCATAAAGTCTCCTATTAAAATAAGATTATTGTAAATCTTATTGAATACTTATATTATACAAAAAAACTATAATAAAAACAAATGGTTTCAGAAAAATACTATGTGTGGATTATGTCTGCTATGCTTGCAGAAGAGTATTGAATTTTATTTTTTGAAACATTCACTCTGCAGTAGGTACCTTTGTCTCTAAAATCTTCTATGTTGATGAATACTACCTCATTCGCAATATGGGTATATTTTTTATGGCTGTGTCCAGTAAAAACAGCAGATACCTTGTTTTTACATAAGGTGATTACTTTTTGACGCTCGGATAAGTTTGCAAATTGTTGTAGTACTGTTTTGCGGGGAATAAAAAAGTTACAATGGCTAAAAATAAAAGTAGTTTTTAATGATGTTTTAAGTTGCTGTTCTAACCACTCTAATTGATTTTTCCCCAAAAATCCGTTAGCAGAATCTAGCATAATTAGAGTTGTAGACCCTTTGTCGATGCGGTAAACAGTTTCTCCTATTAATTCTTGCCATGTAGCCCAGTTTTTTTTATATATATCATGATTTCCAATTACAGGAAAGCATGGAATTGGTAGTTTTTGCATAATATTTAAAAAGATATTTAGTTCTTCTCGATTTCCCTGTGCGGTTATATCTCCAGTGACTACAAGAAAAGCATCTCCTTTTATACAAGCATGTTGTAAATTTTCTAAAAATCGCGTGTCTTCTTTTTTTAAGTGAATATCGCTAATTACTAAAAAGCTATATGAAGGAGGTAGAGCCCAAAGCATCTCAGTGTTAATAGGGGTTCGGGTGTTTTCTTCTTTAGTTCGGGCTGTAAAGGAAGACTGTAGAAATTTTTTTCTACTCAAGTATGTAGTTTTTTTATTGGTAAGAGGGCTAAAGCCAAGTTTGAAGTGAAGAGAAAAAATTTTTTGCAAGAGAGGTATACTAGTAGGTTTGTGTGTAATTAAAACTTTTTTTAAGTATTTTTTTTTCATACTTTTACTCTTAATATAATAACACCAAAAAGACAAAAAAGATACAAAAAAATTAAAACTTCTTGACAATAAGAGTAGAAGTGTGTATACTTTTATTGTTAGCAACTTATAACATTTGGTGGAGAATGAAAGAAAAAAACTTAACAACAATAAGTCTTAATACTACCGCTAGAATTAAGAGGCTAGATACGCAAAACAAAGATTTAGAACATTTTTTATTTACGCTAGGATGCTATCCAGGAGAGGATATTACTCTTGTATCTATTGTTTCTGCTACATATATTATAGTGGTGAAAGATGCCCGTTATAGTATAGACAAGGATTTTGCACGAGCGATTATTGTAGAATAATTTTTTTATAATAATTGTTAGTTGAAAATAACAATCAAGGAGAAAAACGATGAGAATCGCATTGGCAGGTAATCCAAATAGCGGAAAGACGACTCTTTTTAATGCTATTACAGGACGAATTGAAAAAGTTGGTAACTGGGCTGGGGTTACAATTGAAAAAAAAGAAGGCGAGATAAAAAGTGCTTTTGTTCGGGGGGGAGAGAAGCTTGTAGCTGTTGACTTACCGGGCGCGTACTCTATGTCTCCTTTTACTTCAGAAGAAAATATAACACGAGATTTTGTAAAAAAAGAAAACCCAGATGTTATTATTAATATTGTAGATGCTACAAATTTAAGCAGAAGTTTGTTTTTTACTACGCAGCTTTTAGAGCTTGGAATTCCTGTCGTTGTAGCATTGAATAAAAATGACTTGAATGAAAAAAAGGCAATTTCTATTGATGCAGATAAATTATCTAAAATGTTAGGTTGCTCTGTTGTTAAAACAGTTTCAACAGCTGCAAAAGACAATGGTTTGCAAAAGCTTATTGAAACAGCTATATCTGTAAGCGGTAACGGACAAAAAACATTTTTTGATCTTTGTATCACAGATGACGCAGATGAAAAGCTTGTAGAGGAAAATGATAAAAAAAGATATGAACAAGTAAAAAAAATAATTACTGATGTAGAGATAAGAAAAACAAGTTCTCATACTTCTAATGCTCAGGATGTTGCTGACCGAATTTTAGCAAATAAATGGTTGGGGATTCCAATTTTTGCAGTTGCTATTTGGCTAATTTTTTCTATTTCTCAAACATATGTAGGTGTTTGGATAGCAGATTGGCTTGTTGGGCTATTAGAAGGTGGTATGGAAGCTGTCCGTGGTGCCGTATCTAGTGGTGGAGCAAGTCCATTTTTAGAAGCCTTATTGGTAGACGGCATTATTGGGGGTGTAATTGCGGTTGTTGGGTTTCTTCCATTGATTATGGTTATGTTCTTTTTGATTGCTTTGCTTGAAGACTGTGGTTATATGGCACGGGTAGCAGTAGTTATGGATAGATTTTTGCGGTTGGTAGGGTTATCGGGTAAATCAATTATCCCTATGGTTGTAGGTACTGCTTGCGGTATTCCTGGTGTTATGGCAACGAGGACAATACAAAATCCTCGTCAACGACGTACAACTGCAATGCTGACTCCATTTATGCCTTGTGGCGCAAAACTTCCTGTTATTGCATTGTTTGCAGGTGCCTTTTTTGCTAGTGCATCTTGGGTAAGCACTTTAATGTATTTCTTTGCTATTGCACTTATTATTATCGCAGCCCTTCTTATTCAGCGAATTACTGGTGAAAAAAATGCAAAGTCATTCTTTATTATTGAACTTCCTGAATATCGTATACCAAGTCTCTGGAGAGCCTTTGTTTCTATGATGTCTCGAGGAAAAGCATTTATTATTAAAGCTGGAACAATTATCTTAATTTGTAATGCTGTAGTATTTTTGATGCAATCTTTTAACTGGCAAGGACAACTTGTAGCAGAGGGCATGGAAGGAACTAGTATTCTTGCATCAATTTCAACTCCTTTTGCCTTTCTCTTAATTCCTCTTGGATTTGGAGCATGGCAATTAGC
>CAYJGO010000050.1:0-12680 GCA_964369855.1 uncultured Treponemataceae bacterium
GTAAACTGTATTATTATGGGACGCGTTGAATCTTTTGCATCAAAAGAAAAAGTTGGTGTATCAATTTTAGATGCATTGGGAATGGGACTTGGATATGCATGGGTACTCATTGGAATCTCTATAGTACGAGAGTTTTTTGGAGCAGGTACATTCTTTAGTATTGAAGTATTACCCGAAGCATACACCATGGGCTTCTTCAATGCTGCCCCAGGGGGATTCTTTGTTTTTGCTCTCTTCATTGCAGTAACAGCTGCTTTTCAAAAACTCAGCGACGATAAAAAGAAAGCAAAGGTTGCAGCTCAGAAAAAAGCCGCAACAGAAGGAGCAAAATAATGAGTGATTTACTAAGCATTTTCTTAAAATCGATGCTTATCGATAACGTGGTTTTTATTCAATTCCTGGCCCTATGTCCCTTTGTAGGTATGACTGCAGATACTGGAAAAGCCGTAGGAATGGGGTTTGCAACCTCTTTTGTGATGATTCTAGCAACTGCCGTTACATTTCCCTTATATACGTATGTACTTCTCCCTCTCGGGCTTGAATTTTTAGACACACTTCTTTTTATTCTTGTAATTGCATCTTTAGTTCAGCTTGTAGAATTCTATCTAAAGAAATCTTCACCAGCACTATACAGTTCAATGGGTGTATATTTAGCACTTATTACTACCAACTGTGCTATTTTAGCGGTAACTCTTAATGCTCTTTCAGTAAAAACAAATTACAATTATGTAGAAGCCATTGTGTATGCACTTGGAGCTGCTGTAGGATTTATGATTGCAATGGTCCTTATGGCCGGAATTAGAGAGAAAATTAAATCAGCTGATGTCCCTGCCTTCGTAAAAGGAACACCCCTTCTTTTCATTGCTGCAGGTCTTGTTTCAATGGCCTTCGGTGGCTTTGCTGGAATGATTAAGTAAGGTATAGGAGGCTAAAATATGAATGAAAGTTTACAAATGATTATATCGACATTAGTGGTTTCTTTTTCACTTGCTTTAATTTTAGGATTTTTATTAGGATTTTTCCAAAAAATTTTCTATGTACCAGTAGATGAAAAAGCTCTAAAAATTCGCGAAGCTCTTCCTGGTGTTAACTGTGGTGCTTGCGGATATCCAGGATGTGACGGATTTGCAGCCGCCGTTTCACAAGGAGAAGCACCTGCAACAGGTTGCCCAGTAGGTCGCGCTCCTGTTGCAGAGAAAATTAAAGAAATACTTAATGAATTTGAAGCATAGCAAAAAGTCTTGCAAGTCTCCTTGCAAGACTTTTTTTGTCTAACTATTTTTTTCATATCCAAAAGCCTTCTAGTTAAACCCAGCCGGAGCTCATACCCCCTTTTACAAAAACCTAACGCAAGACTGATAATCCATGAATAGTCAGTCTATACATTTTATGCTTTTCATGTTATTCTAGTACTATGAATGAAAAACCACTATATATTTTAGATTCTTACGCACTTATTTATCGCTCATATTTTGCATTTATAAGTCGCCCTCTTATTAACGAAAAAGGCGAAAATGTCTCTGCCATATACGGCTATTTTAGGAATATCTTAAACATTTTATCCAAACAAAAAGCTGAGTATTTTGTTGCAGCCTTTGACCCGAAAACTCCAACGTTTCGCCACAAAATGTATGACCAGTACAAGGCAACAAGAGATAAAACGCCTGAAGATTTACACACACAAGTTCCTATCATAAATGAAATATTAGATGCCCTCGGCATAAAAGCACTTGTACATGATAATTATGAAGCAGATGATGTAATTGCGACCCTGGCAGATTATTGTACGAAAGAAGGAAAAGAATGTCGCATTTTATCAGGTGACAAAGACCTTATGCAATTAGTAAATACTACAACCTTGATGATGAAAAGCGATAAAATGGGTGGCTGGGAAACAATCAATTCAAACGATGTTGAAGAAGAGTGGGGCGTAAAGCCAGAGCAAATGCTTGATCTTTTGTCTCTTGTAGGAGACACGGCAGATAACATCCCAGGCGTATTTGGCATCGGCAAAAAAGGAGCTGCAAAGTTAATACTTGAGTATGAAAGCCTCGAAGGAATATATAACAATGTTAACTCAATTACAGGAGCAACAGGAAAAAAACTTATAGAAGGCAAGGAATCTGCTTTTTTCTCTCGTACTCTCATTGAATTAAAAAAAGATGTCCCTCTTGACACAAGCCCGTTCTTGTATAAAGTACAACCGAATTATGAAGCTGCTGCAAAACTCTTAAAGAAATATGGTCTATCAAATCTTGCAAAAGAGTTTTTAACGGCAGCAGGTATAAAAAGTACACCAGAAGATAAAGAAGCCCCTAGTGAAAAAGTTGAAACAACAAAAGACCTCACTCTCCCTACATATGAAGAAGAGGAGTTTACCGAAGTTACTGAGAATAAAGGTAATTACTGCCTAATTAGAACAGAACAAGAACTCAAAAATATTATTGATATGGTAATAGAAAAAAAACTTGCCGCATTTGACTGTGAAACTGATAGTTTAGATACCCTTTCAACACAGCTTGTAGGTTTTTCGCTTTCCATTGAAAAAGGCAAAGCTTTTTATATCCCCCTATTAACTTCAGATATGCTCTTAGCAGGAGAAATGATACCAAAAGAGAAAGCCCTAGAACAACTTCAAAGAATATTTTTTAACAATGCTATTACTCTTGTCATGCATAACGGTAAATTTGACTTAAAAGTTTTAATTTCAAATGGCCTTCGAAGCGATAAGTCCACGGAAGTTTTTCCAACTTGTGTTGTATATGATACAATGATAGCCGCTTGGTTACTGCAGCCAGAGCGAGAATCATTTAAACTAGAAAGTTTAGCTGAAAAAAAACTTGGCCTCAAAGGTATTGATTTTTCTAGTATAGTTCCTAAGGGATCTACATTTATGGATGTCCCGCTTGAAACTGCGTGTCATTATGCAGCAGAAGATGCAGATTTTACTTTACAAATTTGGCTATTTTTTAAACCTCTTTTAGAAAAATCAGGCTTAATTACACTTTTTACCGAATTAGAAACTCCTGTTCTTCCAATCTTGACGCAGATGGAAGTTGAAGGCATAAGAATTGAAAAGCAAAATTTATTTGATTATTCTAAAGAATTAGAAAGGGATATTGCAGATGTTGAAAGATCAATTTACGATTTAGTCGGGCATGAGTTTAACATAGCAAGTACTAAACAATTGCAAGAAGTTCTCTTTACTGAACTAAAACTACCTACTGGAAAAAAAACTAAAACCGGCTACTCAACTGATACAAATGTACTGCAAGAGTTAGCATCCCTTCATCCAGTACCAAAAAAAATACTTGAGTACAGGACAATGGCAAAATTAAAATCAACTTATGTTGATGCCCTTCCCATTTTAGCAGATAAAAATGACAGAATACACACAAACTTCATACAAACCGGAACAGCTACAGGTCGCCTGTCAAGCAGGGATCCTAACTTACAAAACATTCCAATTAGGGATGACTCTGGAAGAAGAATCCGTTCAGCCTTTATTGCTCCAAAAGGAAGAACGCTTGTAACAGCCGACTATGCACAAATCGAACTAGTTATTCTAGCACATCTTTCCGCTGACGAAAACCTTTGCAAGGCTTTTAGTGCAGGCACCGATGTGCATCGTGCAACAGCAGCACTTATTTTTAATATCTCAGAAGATGAAGTAACTGCCGAGCAAAGGCGAACAGCAAAAACAATTAACTTCGGTGTTATGTATGGTATGAGCGCATTTCGTTTATCAAATGAGCTTGGTATTCCAAGAAGTACTGCTAGCGAATTTATTGAGTCCTACTTTGCAACATATTCTGGTATTCAAAAATTCATGCACTCTACAATAGAAAAAGTTGAACGAACAGGATATGTTGAAACAATTATGGGACGCCGCCGTTATATTCCAACCATAACAAGTAAAAATAAAATGGAAAAAGCCGGTGCAGAACGAATTGCTATTAATACCCCTATTCAAGGCTCTGCAGCCGACATCGTAAAAAAGGCTATGTTGAAAGTTTACAAAGCTCTGACAAATGAAATCCCCTCAGCAAAGTTGCTACTTCAAGTCCATGACGAATTGATTATAGAATGTGATGAACAAAATAGTAAGGAAGTTGAGAATCTCATCAGAAGAGAAATGGAATCGACAGTAGAACTTTCTATCCCTCTTCGTGTTAGTGTTGAAAGTGCCAAAAGTTGGGGAGACTTTCATTAATATGGAAATAAATAAACCCAACAAGATAATCATTGGCTTATCTGGACCAATTGCCTCTGGAAAAGATGTTGTTGCAACTTTTTTAAATAAACAAGGCTATAATATTATTGACGTGGATAAAATCGGTCACGAAGCTTTGGAAAAATCTAAAAAAGATATCATTCAACTTTTTAATCCAATAGCAAAAAAGAAAAATATTATATTACTCGACAAGGATAATAATCTAATTCGCAAGAACCTTGGAAAAATTGTTTTTGCTAATAAGAAAAACCTCCTCAAACATGAAGCACTTTTACATCCGAAAATGAATTCTCTTATTGAAGAAAGAGTCCAAAGTTCATCAAGCGAGTTTAATGTAATAAATGCTGCAATTTTACATAAATTTGAAATTATTAAGAGCTGTGACATAGTTCTATTCATTACTGCAAATCCATTTATTAGGTTTTTTAGAGCAAAAAAACGTAGTAATATATCACTTACACAGTTTTTTAAAACTTTTTTATCTCAAATTGAAATCTACTCTAAATGTAAAAAATTAAATGCCGATATATATAAGGTAGATAATTCTAGCACATCTAACGTGCTTTATCAGAAAATTGAGATTATTTTGAAGTCTTATATCAAAAAAGGATAAAGATTATGGAAGAAAAGAAAATATTATGGATTGTAGCAGCCCTAGGCATTTTTTTATTAGTTATTTTTTTAGGGACACTTATTATTTACTCTCCTGAAAATACAGCAAATCAAACAGCTGTAGCAACTGTAGATGTCCCAAATGGTGCTTGGGTTACACCCCAACCAATTATACCTCAACAAAATCAAGGTGCACAACCAATTACTGGAAATGCACAAAACTCTTCAGAAACAACAACCTTACCTTTAAATACAAATGTGCCGAATGCAATTCAAGCAGAAGATTTAACCGTAATTAGTCAAGGAACTACAACTGTTTACTCACAAAATGAAGTAACAACTATAGATTTAACAAATAATCGCGATTCTAGTACAAATACTGCACTAAATGAGCCTGTTATAAAACCTGTTACAACAAGAGTTCCTTCTACATCAAAACAACCTGAAGCCACTGTAGCTACACCTACTCCTGCAGCTCAATCTGAAAAACCAAAAGCAGAAACTCCAAAGGTAGTTGAACAAAAAAAACCGCAAGATCAATATTGGGTACAAGCTGCATCATATGTAAGTAAATCAAATGCCGAAAATGCCAGAAGCATCCTAGAAAAGCAAAAAATTCCTGCTGAGGTTTTCACCCATTCCGATGCAAATGGCATAACATATTACAGAGTTAGAGTAGGTCCTTATACCACAAAAAGTGAAGCTGAGTATTGGAATTCTCTTATAAAAACTGTTGACTCTTTTGCAGATTCTAAAAGCTATGTTACTAATTCATCAAACCCAGTTTCTTAATACATCAGTTTATCTATTTTTCTGTAAAAACATATAAACTTTAACTATAAAGATAGTATGCACAACATACTATCTTTTTTTCTGTCTATTCTCATTCTCTTTGTTCCTTGTTCACTTTTTGGAACCGATACTAAAAACGAAGAAGCTTTTTCACTTTCATACGGTATTTCTTTACAAACATTTTTCTTAAATACTAAAGTATTTTCTGAATACAAAATGGAAGAGGGAAAGATTACCTATAACACCATAAAATCATGGGGTGTAAAACTTATTCCCTTTGAAATAGTGAACATAAATATAGGGACCCTTACCAACAGTGGAATCTGGTCGCGTTTTACAACTATAGCACCATTCAACCTTGCACCTCTAAAGCGTCCATATGCTATCCAGTCTCGTCTTATCACAAACCTGCCCTCAAAATCAACTACCTCCTCCCCCCTTTCTGTTCAGGCAAGCTTGGATATTGCTTCTCTAAAGATTAGTATGCTAACAACAGATGTTCTAGGTACTGCCCCCTCTTTTGGCTTAGGAATAAGCATTCCTTTTATTATTGATGAAAGCAAAGATATATTAAAGTCCAGCATCAAAGGGCAGTGGTCCATTGCTTGGAGAATGATTGAAATTAATCCCAAGACATATAATACATGGTATATCCATTTTCCGAGCTTTATAAAAAGCTATTTCCACACAGGGGTACAAGAGCTATCACTAAAATCTCATTTTCATACAACATTGTTGGGGATGGGAATAAGTCAAAATCCGTATGATGGACCACGAGGTTTTTTAAGAGGAGAGCATTCCTATAAAAAGAATGGATTTTTATTAAACTCTAGTATATTTTTTAGCAATGATAATTACTTAAAGCAAAATGGCAACTTTGAAAAGAAACTGGTTGTTATAGGGTTGAACCCTCAATTAGAGTATAACTATTATGGCTCATTCATTCGATCTACTCGATTCGGTTTCAGTTCAAACTCAGAACTTGCCAAAACCGATGAAAGCGGTCCTGCACTATGGTCATCATCTCTTTCTTTTGCTAACGAAATTGAAATGGTATTCTTCAACATAGAAACAGTATTTTCAGTTAGTGATATTTCGTTTCTTTCTAAGAACCCCTTTATAGAGTTTTCTGAAAGTGTTACTTCCTTACAAGGGGAAATACATTTTAGGCCATGGACGCTTCCTCTCTTGCCAAGAACATGGGCAATAACGGGTGAATACACAAAGGAAATATCACACCTGTATAATCAAGGCGATCTTAGACTTGAACTTGAACTTACTGCTTTTTATGCAATATCAGATAAGATAGATATTATTGCTTCGATTTTCGGTGAAAGTAATTTTTTGTTTGAAAAGCCACCTATTTTAAACAGCATGACATATGCTTTTGAACTTAAGTCAAATATAATACTCAATGCATTTCAAAAAAAACAATCCGTACAAGTCGCATCTCAATTTCAAATTGATTTCGAAAAAACTGTCTTACGAAAAACCCTTTTAACTATTTCGCTTTATTTTATTATATAGATGAGTCGGTTGCATTAAAAAAAGTTTTTGAGCTTTGAACAATTAGCATACTAACTGCTTTTGTAATTTCACCAGGTTCTACAACAAGTTTCCCTTGAACAAAGTCAGCATACATTGATATTATTCCGCCGGCAAACAAATCTAATGCTATTGAAAATTGCTGCGTGCTTCTTACAAAATCAGGAATACTGCTATCAGAAGCTATTCTATCAATAAGATTCTTTTTTACTTTACTAATAAAATCTATTGAAAGAGTATAACATATTATTTCTTTATAAAACTTCAAGTTTTCAGAAAGCACATCTTCTACTTTTTTCAAAAAGGGGGATGGATCTTGCAAAAAATGTGTAAAATTAAAGTCTTGCAATATATCACTAATTTTTTCCACTATTTCGTCAGATATTTCATCTCTAACACTGTTTGGACTAGAATAATGTGCATAAAAAGTCCCTCTATTTAAATCCGCTTTTCGTACAATATCTGATACTGAAATTTTTTCAGCATCCTTTTCTTGCATAAGTGAAACATACGCTTCTCTTATAAGACGCTTTGAGCGTAGCGCACTTCGATACTGTGCCTTTTGTCGTTTTACAGGTTCTTCCATTTGTCTCTCCATTGAGATATTTTTTTTAAATTAGAAAAAAGATTTTACACTCTATAAAAAGTTATATATTTTAAGTATACTTAAATATATGAAAACAGTCAACATGTGCATAATTTTCTAGCAGAATTTAATTAAAAATATACTCTTTTAAAGCAAAAAATAAGAATTTAAACTGGTTACTCGCTAATTATTTTTCCCTAAAAACCCTTTTCAAAGAAGCCATATGATGATACAATAAGGTTGAAATTTACATTTTTGGAGGTCATATGAAATATGGATTTTTTGATGATGAGAGAAGAGAGTATGTTATTGACCGTGTTGATATCCCTGTTTCGTGGACAAATTATATAGGAACAGAAAAAATGGGTTCCGTCCTTTCACAAAATGCAGGTGGTTATAGCTTCTATGAGTCCCCTGAAAATCATCGTATTACTCGATTTAGAGCAAATGCACTACCTTTAGATAGACCTGGCCATTATGTGTATTTACGTGATAATGATACAAGCGATTATTGGTCTGTGTCTTGGCAGCCCGTTGGAAAAAGTTTTGAGGACGCAACTTATGAGTGTCGCCACGGTTTATCATATTCAAAATATACTTGCAATTACTCGGGCATTAGCGCAAGCCAAACTATCATGATTCCACGGTCGAAGAATGTTGAACTTTGGGATGTTGTATTAAAAAATAATTCTGACAAAGATAGAAATATCTCACTATTTTCATATTGTGAGTTTTCTTTCAATTTAATAGAAATCGACAATCAAAACTTTCAAATGAGTTTATATTGTGCAGGCTCTACTTATAAAGATGGCGTCATAGAAATAGACAATTTTTATAATCCGTCTATGTATCATTACTTTACTTCAAGTTTCGAGCCAGACAGCTTTGATTGTTTACGAGATAGTTTTATTGGAAACTATCGAACTGAAACGAATCCAATAGGGGTTGAAAATGGAACTCTTTCGGGTAGCTTTGAGCTAGGAAACAACCATTGTGGTGCCTTACAAAAAGCATTTACTATTCCTAAAGGAGAAGAAGTGCGCGTTGTATTTATGCTCGGTGTTGGGAACCGCGATGAGGGGTTAAAAACAAAAAGCCAATATTCAAACCTTTTAGAAGTTGATAAAGCCTATGCCGAACTAAAAGAATTTTGGGATGAAAAATGTTCAAAAATGCAAATTGATACTCCAAACAAAAACATGAATACGATGATAAACACATGGAACCTTTATCAAAGTGAAGTGAATATTATTTTTTCTCGCTTTGCTTCATTTATTGAAGTTGGTGGTAGGACAGGTTTGGGTTATCGAGACACGGCACAAGATGCCATGTGTGTTCCTCATTCAAATCCAGCTAAGTGCAAACAGAGGATTATCGAACTTTTACGTGGTCTAACTACATCCGGTTATGGACTTCACTTATTTGATCCTAAGCACTTTGACCCCAATCATGAAGAGGAAGTTTTTGTATCACCAACAGTAAAACCTAGTCCAAAAGGTGATAGCTTGGTACATGGGCTTGAACATACCTGTTCAGATGATGCTCTTTGGCTTGTACCTTCAATAATTGAATATATAAAAGAAACTGGGGAATATGATTTTTTAGACGTAGACTTAGGGTATGCCGATGGCGGGACTGGCAGTGTTTATGAACACATGCAAAAAATCCTTGACTTTTCAACAGAGCAAGTCGGTGAAACGGGAATTTGCAAAGGTTTACGAGCCGACTGGAATGATTGCTTAAACTTAGGCGGAGGAGAAAGTGCCCTGGTATCCTTTTTACATTATTGGGCTTTAATAGAGTTTATAGAGCTTGCTAGGTTTCTAAAAAAAGATAGTGATGTTAATAAATACACTGCTGTAGCGCAAAGAGTGAAAGACGCCTGTGAGCAACACCTATGGGATAAGGAATGGTACATACGAGGAATAACAAAAAATGGCAAAAAAATAGGTACCTCTTTAGATAAAGAAGGTAAAGTTCATCTTGAATCTAATACATGGGCAGTTGTTTCTGGTCTTGCAACAGAAGAACGGGCTCAAAAGGCTATGGACTCTGTAGATAAATACCTATTTTCACAGTGGGGTATTCATTTAAACGGACCTTCTTATGGAACACCAAATGATGACATTGGGTTTGTTACAAGAGTTTATAAAGGAATAAAAGAAAATGGGGCCATATTTAGTCATCCAAATCCTTGGGCCTGGGTTGCAGATGCAAAGCTTGGGAATGGTAATCGAGCAATGAAATTTTATGATGCTCTATGCCCCGCCCGCCAAAATAACTTAATTGAAACAAGGCAAGCAGAGCCATATTCATACTGCCAATTTATTATGGGCAAAGAACACACTGCACATGGAAGGGCTAGACACCCTTGGCTTACTGGTTCTGCTGGATGGGCATACTTTGCAGCTACTCGATTCTTAACGGGCATCCGTTTTGGCTTTGAAACCATGATTATTGATCCATGTATTCCTTCGGACTGGGATGGTTTTAAAGCAAGTAGAAAATGGAGAGGCGCCTCTTTTGACATTGAAGTTAAAAACCCAAACCACGTAGAAAAAGGTGTAACGAGTATTCTTGTAAACGGAAAAGAAGTAGATGCAATTCCCGTAATGCCGGAAGGAAGCAATACTAAGGTTATTATAACAATGGGTAAAAAGAAGTAAAAAAGGCTATTTTTGTTTCAAAAAGAAGCATATTGTATGAACTTTTTGGGAAGATATGCCTTTAAGAAATACAATGAATGAACAAATATGATTTTATAGGAGAATAAAATGAAACCAACAGAACTAATTTTAGGAAGAAGAAGTATCAGGAAGTACAAAAATGAAGTTGTTGACAGAGCGTTAATGACTGAAATAGTGAGCTTAGCTCAATTTGCACCTTCATGGGCAAATTCACAAGTTGCTCGCTTTACACTAGTTGACTCACCAGAAATTATTAAAAAATTTTCACAAAAGGCTGTAAATGGCTTTTCATATAACATGAAAACACTTGAAAATGCAAAAGGCGTCGCTGTATTAAGCTACATCAAGGGTAAAAGTGGGACCCTTGAAGGAAAAGGCGATAGCTCAGAAAAAGAAAAGAGAGATTTTTGGGAAGCTTTTGATACAGGATTGGCATGTCAAACCTTTTGCCTTTCAGCATATTCAAAAGGTGTTGGAACATGTATCTTTGGAGTAATTGATTCTGAAGAAATTGCAAAGATAATAGAATTGCCAGAAGATGAATGTGTTGCGGCCCTTATTGTCTATGGAATACCAGATCAAAGTCCTGAGGCACCCAAAAGACACCCTACAACAGATATCCTGCGTTTTATATAGCAAAAATAATAGTTAAAATAATACAATTATTGAAACCCCGTTAATCTAACCAAATTAATAGGGTTTTATTATTTTGAACGTAATTCGCTTATAATAGCTTTTGCAGCATGAGCTCCATCCGAAACCGCTTTAGCCACCTGCATGTAACCTCCAGTAGAATCACCTGCACTATATATTCCTGAAATAACTGTTGCCCCAGAATCTAGCGTTACTAAAACATCTGCTTCGCTTCCTTCTCCAAGAGGTAGCCCTAATGTGGCAGCAAAATCTGATGAACCAGCAGTTCCAATAGCTATAAAAATTCCTTGTACTGCAAATTCGTTATCATCAACTTGTATACTACTTACAGAACCACCCTCTTGCGCACTTGACGTTCCAAGTATTGCTTTAATTGGATTTGTAACAATTGTAAGATCGTTGGGTAATAAATTTTTTGCTTCTTCCTCAAGTTCCTTACCATCTGTAAACAAAATTACTTCACTTGCAATATGGCTTAAATGACTAACTTCTGCTGCAGCAAAAGCACCATTTCCAACGACTGCAATAGTTTTACCTTTGTAAAAGAACCCATCACACACGGCGCAAAAACTTATTCCATGACCTCGATATTCGTCGAACCCTGGTACCTTTAATCCTTTTCTTTGGCGCCCAACCGCAATCAAAATCGAACTTGCATAATACGTATCCTCTGTCCCTGTTGAAACCTCAAATCTTAGAGGCTTAAGTAGTGAATCTTGTTCCATTTGATCTTGTTCTGCTGAAAAAGAAACTCCTGTTACCTCTGCAGTTTCTACTTGCACTCCTAATCCTCGAGCTTGCTCAACTCCACGCAAAGCTAAGTCTAGTCCAGAAATTGGCTTTTCAAGTCCATAATAATTTTCTATTAGATGTGCCTTTTCTAGTGCACCAAAATCTTTCCCCAACACAAGAACTTTTACCTTTGCTCGAGCGAGATATAAAGAAGCAGAAATTCCAGCAGGCCCCTTTCCGATTATAATAACATCATATCTATTTTTCATATTTTAAGTATATCAATTCTACACCTTCATATCTGCGACAAAATCACATAGAAAAGTGTACTATCACTTCATCGAATCACTTGCAGAAAAGGCACATTATCACTACAATAAATACATGGAAAAACTTCTAAAAAAGTATTTTGGTTATACCTCATTTCGTCAAGACCAAAAAGAAATAATAGAAGCCGTTATCTCGAAGCATGACACCTTGGCAATTATGCCGACTGGAGCTGGCAAATCGCTTTGCTATCAACTACCTGCAGTATATTTTAAAGGTTTAACTGTTGTCGTTTCGCCTTTAATATCTCTTATGCAAGATCAAGTATCTGCTCTCCATAAAGTTGGTATTGAAGCCCTTTTTCTTAATTCATCTCTTGACTGGGATACGTATAAATCAAATATGGCACAAATTCGCTCAGGTATAATTAAACTGTTATATTGCGCTCCAGAAACTTTGTTATCTGACAGAATACAAGATTTGCTTTCCGAAATTCAAATCGACTGCATTACTATTGATGAAGCCCATTGCATTTCACAGTGGGGTCATGATTTTCGCCCTGAATACCGTA
>CAYJGO010000051.1:0-11980 GCA_964369855.1 uncultured Treponemataceae bacterium
AATTAATTGTAGAAAAATGTCTAGCCATTTTAAAATATAAATTACTTCCATCATTTAAAGGATTAGCAGTTTCATCATTCGCATTAAATCTTCTATTAGAAATCATGTTACCTAACTCTTTATCAAGTTCTGTAAATACGGCTACACCGAAAGTAAATATACTATCTGAATAATTGGAAGAGTACTCTTTATTACTTTTTTTCTTCTCTAACCTAAAAGCGTTCATGTCAAGTATGTGTGAGTATACAGTGTCGCTATTATAAATCTTTCTTTGGTTGACGTCGAAGAACTTAAAGTCGAAGGAAGGTGAGTATTCGAAGTTACCTCCGTCTAGTTTGCTGCTGATAGAATAGTTTGAATAAATATAAGACTTTTTACTTGAGTAATAAAAGAAGCTTACAGCATATACTTCGAGGGCCGAAGTGAATTTGATTTCTTTAATTCCATCGAAGTATCTAAGTGGATTTTCCTTCATGTTGTACCCAAACAATATCCCAGATGACTTTTGTTTGTTCACCTCTTTATAAAATTCTCTGATCAACTGGTAAGTGTTATGTGCCCTTTTATCTTCTTTTATTTTGTAAACCCACTCTTCAAGATAAATTGGATTAAATTTAGGAAATTGAATGGTTACCTGGTATAGGTTATTTCCTAGTTTTTTTCTATTTAATTTTTCCTTAGTGACAGCTAAGTCGGTAATGAAAGTTGTTTTGCCACATCCCATGACGCCATCAATGAAGTTTACAAGTCCAACATTATCAACAAAATCAAGATCATGTTCTTCTAAAGATTGCAATTTTCTAACGCCTAAGAACAACCTTATCTTATCAAGAACTATGTAAAATATTATGATTTGAATCCATAAAGGGAAGATAAATAATAGAGGCCAATAAGTATATACGATCATAAATAAAAGCTCGTACAAGTAGAATGCATTGAAACTACTTATAACTAGAAGAAAATATGAAAGTATATCGAGAACTACCGCAAGTGTTCCTGTTATCACAAATAAGAACACAACAGTTATTTTTAATAAATAAATCTTTTTTGAATATTCAATGAAACTATTAATGAATGTACTTATTGCAGTGTATATCTTAAAACTGACCTTGTTAATTCTAGTAAATGTTTTAGTATATCCTTTTAGTTCAGGCTCTATTTGTGAAAAGAGAATTTGCTTTATCACAAACACGACTACAGCTAGTAGTACAAACAATAAAATAAAGACTGATATAAATACAATGTTCTTGGAAGAAAAGTATAGCGTAAATTTAAAATAAGATATATTAAATACCACTGCACTGTAGTTGCTTAATATCATGTTTAGTTCTTCACCTTCAGGTGCTGCCGGGAACAGTGGTAAGTCATAAGCATTTCCACTTGAAGTAACTACATGATAAATTGTATCGAACTGTCTTCCTGAAGAAGTGAATACAAACGACAAATAGTATAAAAATGAATTAAATTGATTAGTAAAAGAATCTCCTAATCTAACGAATACTCCGTAATTGAGCACAAGTATTAATATCATGCCAGCAAATATTAATGCACTTACACATGAAAAGGAAATTAGTTCATATTTTTTGAAATCACTGAACTTACGCATTCATAACTCCTACAAAGATTAGTGATTCTTCGATGTAAAATAACGTAGTGCTATTAATTATAATGAACGTTTCTTCTTCATCTAAACTAATTCTTCCATTTGCTATTTCAACTTCATAACTGTCAAAGTTAGAGTCAACGCAATAGTTATCTTCTTTAAACTCATATGTTTGACTAATAGTATCTGACTGAAATAACTTACCAACTAGTTCAGAGTAATTCATTTCATAGTTCGAATGGATCATGATTGATGGCCATATAAAAAAGTAAAGTGTATATGTTACTAAGATAAGCGCCATTAATGCAATAGTGCCTCTAATAAATATGGTCTTATTAGACATGTTGTTCTCCTTTTAAAATTGTTCTTTATATTGATTTGTAGTTTATTTAACGATCCATTTGATTAACTTAATTATTAATCCAATAATCCAAAGTACTATAATTGCGCCTATTGCAATTAATGCCCACATGACGATTTCTTTAATCGTGTCAAATATGTTTTCAGGTTCTTCCGGACCTGGAGCACCTATTTGAATTCCACCTTGAGAGTCTGTGTATGTATCAATTGCAACTTTTTCTACAACTTCTCCTTCCTGGTAAAGTGTAAATTCTAAGAAAGAAAAATCTTCTACATGTAGAGGTTTTAATTCAGATACATACATGTGGTTTTTTATTATGTCTGTAGTTACCCAATCATCAAAACTTGCAGTGACTGTTCCATTGTCAACAAGTTTTGATATATCAGCATAATTCCACTTGTTCGTAGTGCTACCTTGATGTGAATACATACCAACAGCAATATTGCCAATAGATCTAATAGAATAATTGGTAATCGAATTATTAATGTAAGCAAAGAACGTACAATCGAATGATCTGTTATCAAAGGAGAATAAGTGTTCATAGTCTGTAACATCAACGTTAGTGAACTGTAAGTCCTCTTGTGTTAATTCATCTACTTTCATAATAGAATCGTAAATCCATTCGTTTTGTTTATGGCCCCATAAATAACCTGACTCATAAGTTAAATTAAACTCTTCATTATCTTTAACAAATACATTGTTGCTTAAATCGTCTGAATAAATGTCTCCATATTCAAAAAATTGCGAGTGGTCCATTTCCATAACAAGGTGTTGATTAGCTAATGCTTCAGCAAAACCTCTATGTCCTGCACCCCCAGACATAGAGTTAGCATAGTAGTCAAGTTCGATGTTTGACATACCAGCATACTCATATCCTTCAAACTTATATTTTATAGAAACAATTTCTTCAACATCCTGGTCTAAATCAAAAGCTACAAAACTTCTTTGAAAAACATTTTCTAATCCATCAGGATTTTGAGTATATAAGGAATGACCAACTATTTTATCTGTTACGCGAATAGTTTCTTCTCGATCTATTTTGTTTGAGTCAGTTGCCGCATTATATTGGTAAGTAATTCCTATTTCAAATATAAAGTCTAAATCAGTTCTATTTTCATGATTATAAAGTTGTCTGATTCTAACCAGGTGAGAAAATGTATTATCAACAACATGATCGTTGATTAAGTATTTATGAATTCTATAGCTTGAATCAAAACTAACAAGTGTTACATCATATTCTTTATAGTTCATGAATTCAGTAAATTGTGATAAATTTCCTTCGTAATGAGCCATTGATAAAGTGTCATACTCTAAATACTTATCTTTTGAATACACATAAAGAAAAGCTTCTGTATCTGATTCCTGGTAAGTAATAAACGTTGAAGGTTCAATACCTAGCTTATAGTTTGTTAGTTCGAGATCTAATTTGTTTAAATCATAACTAACTGAACCATAGTCTTCCAGGACATAGTCTCCATTGTCCATTAAAATATAGTTTGAGAATACATCCATTGCTGCAGATGTTTCAACTGGCGCAGAAGTACATGTAAAAGCTATAGTTATTAAAATAGCTGCAAATACTATCATGCTTATTATTGTGCTAAGTTTATTTTTCATTTAGAACACCCAACTTTCATCTAATGCAATGCTTGCATCAGCATGTACTTCAAGTACAAGAATGTATAAAATATCGTTATTTACTTTTATATTTATTTGCGAATATGGAATCTCTAATATATCAAACTCACTCAGTATTTGAACATCACCAATTTTTTGTAACATAGTTTTTGTTTTGAAAATTTCAATATCGTTCTCAGTAGTGTTTACTTCAAAGACATCATCTAGATCGCAATTGACCCAGTTGTTATATTGCTCATCTTCGATATATGAAATACTGTTAATAGGATTTATTGTAACTTCAGCGTCTTCAATGCCGCTTGTGTGTGATATTGTTAGTTTGTTCGAAATAAATGTTTTAAGTGCGTTTGTTTGCAGTTTAACTCCATCTACAGTAAAATGACCGCTTGTTGATAAAATACCTGTATTTGAAGCTAATAGTGGTATTGTGATAACAATAGCAGCAACTACAAATGTTAGTAATAATATTTTTCCAAGCGTTTTCATTTAGAACACCCAACTTTCATCTAACAATAATTGCTGATCGTTCATGTTAATTCCTAAAAAGTCTAGTGAATTTGTAATACCGTTTTTTACAACATCTTCACCGTTTAAAATAGTGTAAGCAATACCTACTTTGTAAAGCTCATCTCTTTTACCTATAAAGTCGCTAAATTTATTAAAATCAGATTCCGTCTTACCAGTTGACACAAAAAATTCTACGCATTGATTTAAAAAGATTTCTTCATCATGTGTTGTGATATCGCCTTCTATGTAAGTATCGTGGTACATTGGTATGTTTACGTCATATATTTTCATAATAGGTGAGTTTGGACCGGTTAAGTTAAGATTGTTATGCACATCTCCATGTAAAAGAAATTCAAGAAAGCTGTCGGCTAAAGCATTTGCTTCTTCACCATATGCAGTATTCATCCATTTTCTAAAAGGATTATATGATGTCCCTAGAGGCATTGAACCTTCATAGCCGACAATATTATCTATTCGAAGTGATACTTTGTCTTTGTTAGGGTGAGATATAGAACCTTCACTATAAACTGCATCATTTAAATCGAAATACATTTCAGGGAAAAATGTGTCGTTTATAAAACCATAACCATATGAAAGTAGATCCAAGTCATAATCACTAATTAACTTTTCTTGATAATTTAATGTAACTTTACCAGACAAATTAGTTTCAGGAATAAAGATTCTAAACTCATGTTCAACATTGAAACTATCATTACATGTGATTGTGAATGACCCAGTTGTCGTATTTCCTTGTATTGTTAAATTAGAAATATTGAAATTAGTTGAAAGATAACCTGTAGTATTTACTGCGACATTATTTTTGTAAAAGCCACTTTCGAGTTGAATAGCGGATATGTTCTTAGCGCTAAGTTGATAAGTTATGCTATTATCACTTGATGACATTTTTGATATATTTATAGCACTGCTATCTTTATTTGCCGGCGCACATGACGTTACACTAAGTAGTGCAAGTGTTAGTATTGGTATTATTTTTCTATTTTTCATAATCGTTACCTCCTGGAAATGACTTCTTTTTAAGAGAGAAGTCTAGAACTCTAGCGTCTTACTCATCTTCTTCCAACTCTTCGACTCCCGGTATATTTTTCATAAAAATCATGAATGCACCAAGAGCACATAAGAGCGTACATACAAGTATTATTCTTTCTAGTTGACTCAGCTCGAACATTACTAAATTGTTATAATAATTGATTCAGTAAAATAGATTGTTACATCATCGCTGTATGACATATTCGTAACAGATTCTGAAACATCAGTATCGGGTTTTTTATATGTAGATGGATTTTCTTCTTCATCGTACTCAGTTACGTACACAACCGCCCCTTGAGGTCCAGATAATATTGTAGATGGATAAGATATTTTGTTGTCTACAACATTAGCACTAGAGAAATATAAGTACATATTTTCTATGTTACTTTCATAATATGTTGCACCGCTTACGCTTAATGTATTGGTAACAGTTAGACCTTCTTCATCAAGATCCGAAAAGTTAAAAGTTGCAATTAATTCTTTTTGAACTACTTGTTTAGTTGGTTCTTCTTCAAAAGACCAATCATTAAACCCGTTAGTCATGTATGCTGTTGCCCCAACACCACCTAATACTACAAATAAACTTAATATACCAACTGCTATTTTTAATCCTGTGTTTTTCATAAATTACCTCCTGTGGATTAAGTAGCTTCTTTTTTGCGAGAAGAAGCTGTAGAAACTCGAAGAACAATGTTTCAGGGTTATAGGAGATACCTGAATACGGTTTTGTACTGGTTATCCGTTAAACAGTGCATCAGATTTTTCTCATGCAAATTCCTCCCTCTTATATTCGATTGCTTTTTCAAATGTTACTCTAGACATTACTAGTGCGTTTCCGACTAGGTTAATACCAAGTAAATCGGTTGCTATAAGGTTTTGCTCTAGATTCTTTATAAGACCACTTTCGTCAACAATAGCGATTAGCTTATCTCCGTATACGTATTCTATGTAACCGCCAACTAGATCTTGTAGCTCCTTCAGTGTGTATTGTTTGAACGGAAGTGCTTCGCTAATCTGTTTGAATCCCTTTGCTGCTTTTAAGTAAACAATTCTATTGCCATCGTTATTGGTAAGCCAATTAAATAAATTTATGTCTTCAACTTGTTTATCGCTGAGTTCTTTATCGAACTTTATAAAGATGGCTGCAGTATTCATGTATTTTTGTTTTAAAGACTTGTTCATGTATTTCTCCTTTTTTTATATTTGTCATGTTAATTTACCTGTTGTCTTCTTGTGACAATGAAGTCCTCTGTAGTACAACCAGCCACTTGAACTTCTTTATCTAAGAACTCAACTTCATATGTGGCATCAGCTCTACTAGACATTGCTGTGGCAATAAATAAATTTGAAAGCTCATCAAAATTATCGATTTGCATTTCGCTGATTTTAAGACTGTTATTGCCTTTCAATTTAGTTTCAATAAACTCATTAATTTCTTTCATTGTTGTAATTTGATTCATGTATTTCTCCTTTTTCTTGTAATTGTTCTTTTGATGTTGTATTGTTTTATTAGAAGTTAGTCTTACTGTTCTTCTCGCAAGAGATAGGGCGAGCCCTTAGTTGGCGTCTGACTTCTTTTTTTTCGTACTTCCACCTGAACCATGTTCTAAATTATCGATTTTAATCTCATCTTGCTTACTTAAATGAAAGTTATTGAAAGGTTTAGTAAATTTATTAGATTTTTTAAAAATCTTAGTTTTTCTAACATATGTTGTATCGTTATCTTTTGGATTAGGGTTTTTATCAAGTGTTATAAACTTTCTAATATTTCTTTTCGGTTTTGTGGTAGTGGTTAAATAACCTTCCGTTTGGTTCTTGTCGGACTTAGTAATAACTGCAAAGTGGTTCTTTGCATTTTTATCTCTTCTGAAGTGATACTTATCTTTGCCATTATATTTTTTGTATGCCATTCCTTTTCCTCCTAATTACTGTTCTTAAGACAGTTAAAATTTCTTCTTTTGTTGAACATCTGATAATTGATCTTCCTTTATCATCTGTGAATTCACTTCGTAGTATTAGAACAAGTTTGCGATTATGCATTATGCATGGATCATCATCATGGTAGACAGCGAACGTCATTACTCTGTGATAGTTACTGGTAATGAATGAGTTGTGTTCTATTAGTGATAGGTGGATGCCGTGCATGTGCTGTAATTGCTGCAAATATACTTGTATATTAAAGCATTGTAATCAAAAATACAAGTGATTAAGCGTATTAAATATAATTTTGCTTCTATTGTGCTTTAATTTTATTATGAACATTAAAAAAATTCGCATCGCGAGAGATGTCAGGATTAAGGAGTTAGCTTCATTTTTGAATGTTAATCGTGATACATATTCGAGGTGGGAAAACGAAATTATCGAAATACCAGCAAGTAAAATTATTTCGCTTGCAGAATATTACAGTTGTAGTTCTGATGAACTTCTAGGTATTGCTAAATCACATAAAAAACAAATCGAAGAATTAGCGAACGAAATTATTCGATTAAATAAATTAAATTAAAGGGGTATATTTATGGAAGATATAATGGATCATCAAGGGTTATTTTACAAGCATGTTTTTAAAATGGAGGGTTTTATAGCTTTGCCAAAGAATATTCAATTATTGTATTTTAAACTTTTATCTGAAGTACAGTTCGATCACTATGACCCTACTTGTGATGATGAGTATTGTCAAGCGAATGTATTATATGATTGGTACTTTTATCTAGAAAAGTATGATGCAAAATATGATGATATATTAAAATTAGAGGAATTACATTTAGTTAAAAGGGTTTCGCATGGGCGTTTAGTTTTTGAGATTTAGAGTATCGAGGATAAAAATTGAATAAGAAACTACTTAAACAACTAAGAAGAAGTAAGAAACTGAATCAGTTAGAAATGGCTGCGATGTTTAACATATCAGAAGCCACTTATAAAAACTGGGAGAGTGGAAGAACACAACCTTCATTTAAGAACTTAATTAAACTGTGTAACATATTAGGAACTAGTCCAAACGAAGTGTTAGGATTCGATAGAGTTCTATCAGATAAAGAAATATTAGAAAGAGCTGCACAGATATATTTAAATTCTAAGAAATAGTAGTATGCTACTCTTGTGCTACGATTATTAACTTTAGTTAAGAAACTTACCTAAAAAATGGTTAACAATTCTTTATAAATTTATTATCTAAAGTAATTAATTTATAGATATTATCTAGGTTCTCGGCCCGTACGGGTCACCATTTACGTAAAACACTCGATTGCATCGAGTTTTTTTCTTTATCCGTGCTACTCTCGTGCTACGATTATGAAGTTTATATACCTTAGTTTCTGAATGAACGCTTTTTTATATATAATTTTTTGTTTATCTTAGTTTATCTTAGTTTATCTATAAGTATATTTATATACTCCTATTCCTAATACTAAACCTAAACCTAATACTATATTTAGGGTAATGTATACAAAAATATGATTTTTACTCGATAAAATCTACACTTTTAAAAAAGTGCTTTTGATTTGCTTTGAGTTTGCTTTCGATTTGCTTTGAGTTTGCTTTCGATTTGCTTTGAGTTTGCTTTCGATTTGCTAATAAAAAAAGAGACCTCTATGTCTCTAATTTAATCATCCAAATTTGTATTATTGCTTGTTAATAAAGTCGGCAATGTTTCTTTTTGCATCCGGGAAGAAATGTGAGTATGTATCCAGAGTCATTGTAACGCTGTGTCCAAGCCATGCAGCAACGTCATGAGCTCTAAAATTATTAAATATTAAATTAGTGGCGCACGAATGCCTAAACTCATGGATTTTGATCACTCTTAAACTACATTTACTGCACGTAAGTACTTGATATCTTTTTATTGTCGATTCTCCAATTACCTTATTATCTCTAACTCCGGATAAAAATATAAATGACTTATGATTAGGTCTCTTGAATAACGAACTATATAGACTTATCGTCGATTCTGATAGGGGAAGTGTTCGAAGAGAATTAGATGTTTTAACCGGCATGATTATAGCTTTTTTTGATGCTGTCTTATTTGACAGTGTTTTGTTAATATCAATGTACTTCAGTTTGAGATTAATATCTGAATGCGTTAATCCTCTAAGTTCCGATATACGTAATCCATAGTAAAATAATAAGTCAAAAATAAGCATCATGATAGGGTCGCTTATATGTGATCTAAAAGCTGTATATTCGTCGTTTGTATAAAAATCAAATTTCTTCTTAGTGAAAAATAGTGAGTTTTTGCGGAGATAAATGCGATTTATATCTACAGATTCGCTCAATCCATAATCAGCAGCAAACTTCATGTATAGCCTAGTCATAAATAATATATTATGTTTATCGCGGTATGCTAAAGATTTAATATGTTTAATATATTTATCCAGGACAGCATTAGTAAGTTTAGATATGATTATACAATTAAAAAAAGGATAGATGTATTTTCTCAATATTGACATGTATCTATATACAGATGTAGCTCTATAGCTATTACACATGTAATCGTAAAAAAACGTATTTATGTCTTCGAATCTAAGTAAGTTATGCTTTTGCTTAAACTGCTTTGGTGTAAGTAAGAACTTAGAACATTCAATAACAGCTTCTTTTTCAGTAGCAAAGCCTCGTTTAAAGTGTGTAACTCCGTCTTTCGTTACTTTTACATAATATGTTCCCCGTTTTTTATCATAATATACATTCATGTCATTTATTTATGGATCTATCCATTCAGGTAGCGCCGGTATGCCATCACGAAATTTGTAACATGATTCATCTACAGCTTTTTTCATATAGTCATATTTATCATCCAATTTTAAATCACTTCGAATTTTCCCCCTAATAGTTACATAATCGATGAAATATTGAACGGACTTCGCGACGTTTCTTTCGGTGTATTGTTCAAGAAAATTGTCAAATAATTCAATGAACTTGTGTCTATTCATTTTATCAGCAGTAGTAAGATAACCTGATTCAACTAGTTTTTCAAAACAACAGGAACTAAAAGATTCATCTGTTCGAATTGATTGCGATTCATGTCTCTGGTTAGAATCAGACAACACCTTAGGCTTTTCTGTTAACGCCATTTTCTCCTTCTCTCTTTTCTTTTCTTCTTTTGCATTAATAGTGCATTCCATTACTTCATTACAGCGTACTGTATTTTGTGTAGGTTCTGTCATGTACATGCTTGTTTTCTTGTCTAAGTAGATATTTTCAAAATCATCGCTGTGTTCGGTTTCAGAAAGTCTAACATCAGCAAGCTTGTTTTGAACACACCAATGAGTGATTAATACAAGTTGATCACCTCTATCTAAAAGAAATCCTGACTCAATTAATTGATTTAATTCCTTTTTAGTCGCACGATATGTTCTTAAGATAGTTAATACACCATCAACATATCCTCGGTCATCAGCTAGCACAACCAATATCATGTATAGGCGTTGAGCTAACATCGAAAGTACCATGAAGTACTTATTTGTAATTATCTTCTTAGATAACATTCTCCTTTGGGCCATTGTTCTTTTCTCCTTTATGATATTTAATAAGATAACTGAGTTATTTCAACTTTTAATTTTCTACAAATAGCATCAGCAAAGAACTTTAATGCCATATCGGCTCTGTAACAAGAATGTCCACTCATACCAGAATATTTAGTAGGTGCTGATGTTATGTTTATTACTGGAGAATCATCTAGTTCACTACTTAACATATCTTCTTGTAAAGTTTCTCGCTCTTTATTAGTTAAACCATTAAATTCATCTAGACAATCTTCTTCTAGTTCTATGTATCCGTTATCGTAACTATATACCATTGTTAGATATTTTCTATTATCATCTTCCGTTTTGCGAATCGGAACAAACTCAAACCAAACTGTTTCGCTAGAGAATAGTCCGCCACAGACTGAACAATTAGAAACTAACTTATTAAAAATCTTGATTTTCCTTTTAGAAGTAAATAAATCATCTCCCCTAACATTTTCAAACCTTCTACTTTCAAAAGTTGTTCCAAAGTTAAATTTATATCCTTTTTCTTCTGCTATCTTTTTTAGCTCACATATTGTTTGAATGTGATTACTGTGCATTGTGATCATGTTCTTCCTCCACGCAAGTTCTCTCAATTCTTCTGATACATATCAATGCATCGTTTAGTGCACCAATGTCTATTGCCATTCTTGGTGCATTAGCAAGTGCACTGTTAACGATTGTAGTAATAGCATCGAACTCCTCTTTAGTAATTGTGATCATCTTCTTTTCCATAATTGTTCTTTCTCCTTTAATAATATGATTACGCGTTACAGTTAATATTATATTAACTGTTGCAACGCGTACATCAGCACGTAACGTTTGCTGATGTACGGAAAGCGTTGCAACAGGTTATTCCCCTTCGGTTAATACTTTAGCGGATTTACTTTTCTTAATAGTCTTTTTAACAGTCTTATTCGCCGTTTTCTTTTCTTGCTTTACACCAAAGCTTTGCAATCTTTCGGTAAAATATGAATTTTGTTTACGTAAATCGACTTTACTTGCGTAAAGCGATTTGTATGTTTCGTCGGTTTCTATACCTCCTTTAGCATTGAGTAATATGTCTTCGACTGATTTTTTGTGAGTATCGGTAGAAAATCTATCAGAGTAGATTTTCGCATTCATTACATGATATTTGGCTTTTTTGTTCTTTGTCATGACAGAACCATCTAATATATCTAAAGATAAGGTAGTGTAGTTAAAATGATTAATCCGACGATTTAAAAGCCTTTCAAAATAAACTAAAGTACTATTTAGAAAATAATGAAACATACCATAACGGTTTTTAACATTGTTTAAAGCCCTAACTCCGCGGTTTCTAAAATG
>CAYJGO010000052.1:0-11917 GCA_964369855.1 uncultured Treponemataceae bacterium
GTCGAGCCACCCTCCCACTTGTAGGTTATCGGGAAGTTGAGTAATGCCCGTGCCTTGCAGGTCGAGCGTCCCTCCCACTTGTAGGTTATTTGCAATAAATTCCTTTTCGTTCAATTTTGCGCACTCACAGAAGTGCGAGATAATTTGTTGTTGTGTTTTCATTTTTTTTGTTTTTTTATTCGTTAATAATCTGTGCCTTGCCGTCAGTTACCATATACCGCCTGCCGCAAGAGCAAGTCATAACATCTCCGTCAATGTCCTCAAGCCATCCGTAGCTATCTTCATCAAGGTCGGAAGGGCTTTCGTTAGGATAGTCAGTGTAACTATCTTCTACTTGTCGTTGACAGAATGGGCAGTCAAATGTATATGACACGTCTACTTTTATGACTTTCACCGACACGTCTATATCTATCCCCTCCTCAATTTTTCTCTCAGCCGCTTTCATTAGCGCAATTTGCTCGGCATCACCAAGCACGATAGGCTCTTCAACGCCATCCCGCCAAAAACCGCCATTCTTTAATGTTAGTACTCCTGTTTTCATAATGCTTAGTGTTTTAGTTTATACCTCATTACCCTCTTGCCATTGCTAAGGGTAATATACTCTCGAAAAATATCGTGACCTCGTTGTGTGAGGTCGTAGATACGAGATGTAAGTCTAAAGCATCCAAAAAGTTCAAGTGCCTCAATCGCTGTGATAGTTTTTCCCGACTGTAAATGCCTGAGAATTTGTGCGCTATGGCTCGATGAGCTTTGAGCGTTTTGGTTAGTGTTCTGTGTCATTAGTTTCTAAATTTGTTTATTAGTCGTTCGGTTCGGTTATCTTTTCTTGTATAACCATTTCAAGCCCCATAACCTCCATAATTCGCAGAAGGCTGTTTAGCGTGCATTTACCCTCTCTAAGGACTGTATTTAGCGTAGCGGGCTTTATATCTGCATCTTTACAGATGCGATATTGTGATAGTCCTTTTTCTTCTTTAATCTCACTAATTCGTTGTGCTAATTGTTCGTGTGTTGTAATCTTTTGCATATTGTTATTTTTTAAGTTTGAAAATCTTTTTCGTTGTGCTGTACATTGCCGCCACTCTTCCCCGATTAAACTCTAACCCTGATGGGGTTTTAAGTCCTCGCTCATTTAGTTTTTTTGCAGCGTCTTCATAGTCGATTTTGTCGGTAGCTTGGGTAATCTTTATATAATCCTCCATAAAGTACCAAAAAGCCTTATTGTGTGGGTTTGCCATAGCTTTCGCTCTTCTTGTCTCTGCTGATGCCGTTTGAGCTTTTATTAGGCAATTCTCACGATATTCTGCTCGTTCGTCCTCGCTAAGGTCTTTAACGTGGGCTTGTTTTTTACCCCACACCTCAATATCACCGCCCATTGCTTCGCCTCGTTTGCGCTTTGCGTCAAGAGCTGCTTGAGTTCGCTCTTGTATCATTTCCTTCTCTATTTGTGCACTAAACGCAAATGATTGTAGTATCATCTCGTCAATCGCTTTAAGGTTCGAGCAGTCCAATTCAAGCCCCATTTTAATAACGGCAAGTTTAAGTTTGCGAGGTTTCAGTTCGTCATTAACCAACTTATTCAGGTCGCTCATACTTCTGCCAAGGCGCGAAATTTCACTCACTACGATTTTATCGCCCTCGTTCAGTTCATCAAGCATTTTTATGAGTTTCCTATCTGTAAAAGACACTCCACCGCTAACGCCCTCATCTCGGGTTATTATATCAGCTGTTAAACCCTGCCTTTGCAAATATTCTTCGATGGTATTCATCTGTTGCATCTCGGTTTGGTCAGCCGTTGAGTATCGTATATAAATTGCTGTTTTCATTGTTTCGGAGTTTTTAAATTGTTCATTTCTTGGCTTTAAAAATAGTCTTATCCTTTAAAGTTTTAAATATAAATGACATTAAATAATCTACCCCTACCATGATAGCTAATATATAACTAAATGACAGACTAAAGAATATCAAAAAAAGTAAGTCGCTGCGCTTTACATCTACTTTTATGATTCGAGTAAAATATAATACAACCATCATAAATGCTAACACAGATCCTAATATCCAAACAAGTATTATCAATAATATTTCCATAATTTTTAAATTATTTTATTCGTTTACCATTTTCGTACACTCTAATAACTCCATCAACGAAGAACCAATTTTGGTTCGACTCGCCAAGCTCCGCAAATTCGGCATAGTGTTGTTTATCTTTAGTGTAAAGTCTGCGTTTCATTTGGTCGATAAATTCGGGAGTGATGAATTTAGGCGCATATGCTTGTGCCATTTCGCTATGGTACTCAGCACCCGACAAATCTCCCTCCATATAGCATTGTAAAGATAATTTGTAGTGGTGCAAATACATTGCGCCTTTGTCGCTATTATATTGCTGTGTACAGGGGTGATTAAACCAACCCACACTTTGTCCATCAATAGCCCTCAGCATTATCGTACATTCGTTTATCTGATTGTTAAGGCGTTTTTTGTCTAACTTCTTTGCGGTCTCAAGTGGAGAACCTAAAATATACACTTGCATTGTGTTTTTTTATTTAACCGCTTTACTCTCGGTGCGGCTGTTACCGTTTTGTTTATGCAAAGGTAGTAAATAAATTTATACTACCAAAAAAATAATATATATTTTTATAACTCGGTGTTATTTTTCATATCTCGGGCAAGTTGCAAAACCTCTCGCCACAACTCACCTTCAAACCGCTCCTTGCTAATGGCAATAATTGCAGCCTCAACAGCTTGTGCCCTGCCGTTCAAATCCTTGCGCAAATCATCGCACATCTCCAAAACAGCGTCTATCTCCGTGCGTAAACTGTGAAATGTGTGCTTATCAATGCCCAGCTTTAAAAGAGCGTGCAAATCGCTCAAAGCCACCCGCAAATCATATTTTAATTCGCTAATATCAACCATACGAGGTGTTTGCTTGCCTGATTTGTACTCCTCTAATTTAACCAACGAAATATCTAATACCTCATTGATTCTTACTACTTCCTTGTTGTTCATATCTTTTTTGTTTTTTTAGTGCTCCAATATCATTTTAACTGTCTTAGTGTAATTTGAATCTGTACCGTCATAAGTATTTCTGATTAACCATTTTAACACCTTACGTTTTAGGTCGTACCGATTATTATTTGCCCATAATATAGAAATATCAGTTGCTGATAAATTACGGAATTTTGCATACATACTGACCGCCTGCTCTGGGGACAGTTGGCAAAGTTGGACAAACATCATTTTTCTGTTTTTGGTTTTGTTTTTCATAGTTTTATTATTTTTCTAATTTTCGGACTATTCGAGCTGTCCGATTAGCTCAGTGATATGGCGAGCTATCAAATTCGCCATACCTTTTTTTATTCGTTCGTTATTCCATACCTTTGCCCCCAGTCATATAACCTGAAGACTTTGTTAGAATTGCCAAAAAAATTATTATTGCAAAAATCATATTTTATACTGTTTAAATTGTTTATTCTAATACTCCCCCCACTTATTGCGAGGGAGCCACCCTGCTTTGTCTGCTCTATATATCACATAAACTGCGCTAAAAGCCGATATAATCCCCCCGATGGGGCAAAGTATAGCCGACCACATTTGAGTCGTTTCTGCGCCTATTACGCAAAGCGAGAGTAGCAACCAAGCTACAAGCCCGAAGGCGATAATCTGTTTTTTCATAGTTTTGTCTGTTTTTATTTTTGGGGCTCGTCATAGAGCGTCCCGTGGCGTTAAAAAAAATGAATACCCCCTAATTTTAGCGTTTTTCTAACAGCACGCCGCCAAATTTGGCTTTATCTGCGAGATTTATATAGTTGCTTAAAGTCCCCGCAATTTCTCGGTTCGTGCCTTTGTGTATTAGCACCACGCCTCCGTGTCTGTCGTCTTGCCATAGACGGTAAACTCTTT
The DNA here is from genome assembly GCA_964369855.1 of uncultured Treponemataceae bacterium. Classification (GTDB taxonomy): domain Bacteria; phylum Spirochaetota; class Spirochaetia; order Treponematales; family Treponemataceae; genus CAYJFX01. The sequence continues at coordinate 3,901 of CAYJGO010000052.1, forward strand.
GCCATCGTGAAACCGTCCATCTAATGCGAGAATTCCATTCATCTGCTTTTTCAACTCTTTGAGTAACTGAAAATTCGCGCCCAGTTAATTGGCTCAACTCTAACGCCTTTTTTTGTAATTCTTTTATTGTCATAGCCTTGCGCCGCTCTTAACGGCTTGTTTTTATTAAATAACTTTTATATAGGTAGCTATTTTTGACCTTAGAGGGCGAAAAGGCGACCAAACCAAAACGCCCTAAAATTATTTACACAAAGTGCGCAAACGCTCCATATTTGAAGCGCTGCGATGTATTCTAAACCTATAAACCCAACGCGCCGCGCTGTATTCATTTGTATACTCTATGCCCGCAGCATCTAATGCCGCGCAAATGGTAGATATTTTATTATCCAGTCCCCGAACTAATGCATCAATACCGACGCCATAAGAGGTGGCGTATACAGAACCGCCAACAATAGAGGCAACGTAATTAGACAAATTCTCATACCTTCCAGCATCTGGCGCACACCTTGCAAATAATACACACGCCCGCTCAACTAAACGCAAAGCATCACCAAACCCAGAGCAAGAAAATGCACGCTTTACACCGTCAAAACTTGTCACTACAATAGAATCGAAACTCAAAAAAACCGCCTCGATATTAGGAAAATCGAAACTCTCCATCTCGCGAACGAAACCCTCTGCGGCTGCCTGTAAATTCTGCCGGCGCGTAATCTCTCCATCAAAACTGCCATCTGTAGGGAACCAGTTAATACAACTACTTGATACTTCGTAATTCATAATCTTTAATTGTTTTAGTTGCACCGCTTTTATCAGGTGGGTGTGTTACCGTTGTAGCGGTTCGAGGTTGCGAACCTCGCAAAGTGCTTATTAACCGCTAATTATTATTACTTATTAAGTGGTAACGCTAAGAACTGCTTTTTATTGAGACCGCAAAAAGCTGCGATATGCTTACCAGTTGTTGCGCTCCATCCATCCCAGAGCCTAACAAGTTCACCCGATTTCGTACGCTTTATAATCAATGTTGAGTAACTTTTTAAAGTCTCAGTATCATTTTCAATAATTACGGTAGCTTTGCCGTAAAAAGATTTTTGATTGTTTGTTGGTTGTAATTCGTAAGTTTTCATAATATAAATATTTTATTTACACCGCTTTTTATTGGTGGGTGCGTTACCGTTGTAGTCGTTAAGGGTTACGATCCCTTCAAAGTTCACTATTAACGACTATATTTTAATCACAAATGATATTTACATTTGTCGCTCTTATCCAGAGCCTTGCAACCTGACCCGCTGCAATTGCGAGGAGTTTATACGTGCTCCACACGTTGGCAAGTATTAAAGATTAACTTGCATCTCTTTTGTACTACAAAGGTAATAATAATTTTTTTAACTACCAAAAAAAATACTAACTTTTTTGTATCTTTTTTTGATTACTTTTTTTATACTATCATTACCCCTTTTTGGTACTACAAAGATAAGCAAAAAAACCATACCACCAAAAAAAAATACTAAAAATTAAAAGAAAAATAAAACTTTTTTTCACCTGAAGAACTTCCCACGCTCGCGCAAACACACACGTATATATATATATATATTTATATTATATATATATTATACATAACAGCTATAGCAATGTATGTTAGTACAATGTATACTAGAGCAATGTAGGATAGAGTAATGTGAGGTAGAGCTCTAATCTACATCTTACTAACAAAAAACCGCTATAATGTATATTTTTTCTTTTTTGCGCACTTTTTTCTTTTTTGAAAAAACCGCTACACAACAACCACCCACTAATTGCAACGCAATGCCAAAAAACCTCTATACAAGTATAGCGGGGGCGTTCGTTGTTTTACGAACTACAAACAAATGTACAGCCATCAACGCAAATTTGTACCGGCAGCAATATAAAGCTATTAACGCGTCTGCTACATTCGTACCTGTTGCATACGTGGGCGCCCCGACAACAGCACCCCCCCCACCCCCTATTACGAAGGGCAGCTCCCGTAACTGCTCTTTCAAAATATTTTCCCAAAATTTTTTTTTATATTTTTCATTTGCTGTTTTGGTTGTTTAGGGTTGTTGCATCATTATGCTTTATTTGCAATTCTTTGGCACTTTAAATCGTTTCAGATATCATTTTGGTACACTGATACCATTTGCGTATAGTTATCGTCTTAAAAAGGCTAAAAAGCGTTGTTTTCATTTTAATTTATATATTATGGTTGAATATTGTTGTGTTGTATTTGGGGTTTGGTGGTGTATTGTATGGGTTATTTGGTTATGTTTGGTATTGGGGTATGTTTTTGGGGTTATTTTTGATTTAAGGGTAAAATAGTTGTGATTTTTTTTGGTAGATTGGAAAAAGTTTATTAGTTTTGCCCTCAGATTTCAGTCTGCCACCGTATTAGGGACTGATTTAGGAATGGATTTTTGGGAGATTGCAGAAAGCTGGCTATGGTGGCCCGGTAAGTACGTGGTCTCTCTTTTTTATTTTTAGGTGTTATGATTACATTGGGAGGGCAGTTTAATGATGACTGCAAGATTTTTACGGATAGGGTCGAGGATTCGGCTATTGCGACAATTAAGGATATTCTTAATGACGAGGTGTCTAAGGGTGTTCCTGTAAGGGTGATGCCAGATGTTCATCAGGGAGTGGATATTGTTATTGGTTTTACGATGCCATTGACTGACAGGGTTAATCCTAATCATATTGGAGTAGATATTGGGTGTTCTGTATCTTTGACTACTATACCTGTTGATGAATTTAAGTTTTCACTTGATGAAGTGGATAGGCGGGTGCGCAGTGTTGTGCCTATGGGTTATTCTCGTTGCGAAAAAGGTTATTGTTTTAGCGAATGGATGGATAATGAGGTTCAAAACATTTGTAATAAAATAGGTCTTGATTATTTGGATGTCTGCAAGCAAGTGGGTTCTTTGGGTGGTGGAAACCATTTTATTGAATTTGGCGAGTCCAAGGTGGGTATTCACTTGTTTATTCATACTGGCTCTCGTAATTTCGGAAAGCAGGTTTGCGATTATCACTCAAAGAAAGCCAAGGCAAATGGTAGTAAGTATTTGTTTGGTCAGGATATGGATGAGTATTTGCACGATATGAGGATTGCTCAGAAGTTTGCTTATTTCAATCATTTAGTTATATCTAAAGCTATAATGGATGTGCTTGAGGTTGAGTCTTTGATTGGTGGAGATTGGTCATCTATTTATACATCTCATAACCACATTGGAGAAGATAATATTATTCGCAAGGGTGCAGTGTCGGCAAAAGAGGGAGAATATTTACTTATCCCTATGAATATGAGAGATGGGGTATTAGTCTGCCAAGGTAAAGGCAATACGGATTGGAACAAAAGTGCGCCTCACGGGGCAGGTAGGATATATTCAAGAACAAAGGCTAAGAAAGAGCTTTCAATGGAGCAATTTAAGTCAGAGATGAAGGGGATATACTCCACTTCGGTAACAGATGCGAACATTGATGAGAGTCCTATGGCATATAAGCCTATGCAAGATATTATAGATGCCATAAGTGATACGGTTGAGATTATAGACATTATTAAACCAATATTAAATATTAAAGCGTAATGGGAGAGATTAAGAATTATAAAATCGCATTGTACGGTTGTGATGATTCAACTATTTTTGAGATGGGTCTTAGTAGGGAAGAGTATGATTTGTTGGCACGTGTAGCGAAGAGGTCTATGGAGGTATCAACTTATGGTTGTATGCCAATTTTGCAGATAGAAGAGATTATTAACGATTAACAACAAATATTATGATTACGGACAGAGAATTTTACGAGAGGATTGCTGAGAGTGTTTCATTGGTAAACGCCTCGAATGACATTTATGGTTTCACGGGTAGTGTGGAGAGTTTTGCGGATTTGACGAAGGTTGGATTTTTCAGTCCTGATGTTGATACTCATTTGACTTTGGGTAATTTGACTGAGGGCAGGGCTGAGTTTATGGGTTTTCATAGGTTGGATAATGGGGTATGGTTATTTCCTCGTTGGTATTCGCCTATGTTGGTAGATGGGGGTATTTATGTGAGTGTATGGGGTGATGATTGGATATATTCGGACGGTGATGAGTATCATTGTTTGGATGTTACCGGTGAGTTTTTGACTTTCGGAGTTAGGTTTGATGAGAATGGTGATGTTATAGCTTAAAAATAGACAAATAAAATGAATAAACTAATTGTATTTTCAGCGAGTTGGTGTAAGAACTGCCAGCCGCACAAAGACAGACTAAAAGCTCTCGGATATGAATTTACCGAGATGGATGCCGAAGATAACTTTGAATTGGCAGAGAAGTATCAAATTAAATCTCTGCCTACAACCTTGGTGTTGAAAGATGGCAAGGTTCACTGGAGAGCATCGGGCACTCTTGGGGAGAATCAACTGTCGGTAATGGATAGAGCACTTAAAGAGGCATAAAACTATGACCGTAGAGATTAAACAAGTAACTCAGTGGTCGAGGGCATTAGATGCGGCTCGGATGACCGTTGGAAAACCTCGCTTGGATAAAGAGCCGTCAGATGCTTTCAAGAGGAAGATGCTCTTAGCGGAGCACTCGCCGATTAGATTGGTGGAGTTTGACATTACACTTCGTAGAGTGCCGTATTTCGTTGCTATGCACTTAACAAGGCACAAGCACGGGGTTGAGTTTTTTTGTTCTACATCTCGCAGTGATAGAACTGGTGTAGATAGGCGTGAACGCAAGCAAACCGACCTTGTAGATATGCAAATGTCACTAAACGCACAAGCGTTGATGACTATATCTCGAAAAAGGCTTTGCGCTTGTGCAGACGCTGAGACTCAAAAGGTGTGGAGAATGGTTATAAAAGCACTCGATGGTGTAGACCCTATCCTTGCAAGCAAATGCGTGGCTGAGTGCCAATACCGTGGCTTCTGCCCCGAGGATGATAGCTGTGGCTTTGCTGGCACGGACTGGTTTCAAGAGTGTTTACAAGTTTACAGAGAAAAATAATGAAAAACAATAAAACGCAAATACATCAATGGAGTATGATTCCATATCCACGGAAGTTGTGGGTAGTTAAGACTAAAAACCCAATAGAATTAGCAGAGACGTTTTATGATAGTGAATGCGAGGAGTTGTCCTTAACGCAAACCTTTGAAAAAATCAACGCTTTTGTCATGAAAGCAGTGCATAAAGAGACAAGGGAAATGGGGTATATAGTATGTATTATTCGTAAAATGACTGTTGCCACCTGTTGTCACGAGAGTTTCCACGTGTGTGACTTCCTTTGCGATGATATAGGTCTCGAAACATCAGCGGGAGGCAGTAACGAACATTACGCTTATCTCATCGGTTGGGTAGCAGACAAAATATGGCAAGTAAACACAAACAATGTAAAGGAATGACAGTGGAGAAGATACTGCAAATTGCAGACGAGACTATTCCTCAGTGGCGTAATAATAAGAGAGATAACATTTCGGTGTATTGTAGGTACTTGGTTTCTCAAGAATTGATAAAATTAGGACTTAATCAAACTATGACAGCAAAGGTGATGGGCTTAAAACAACAAGTTGTGCTGTTTTTATGTAGTCACAGGTATCATCCAATGGTTCACATTCCACTAAGAGATGCTTTTTTCAATAAAATACAATCAGAAATAGAAATCAAGATGAAAAAACTCGATGACGATAAGTTTATCCTTAGTGACGGCACAGTATTCCGAGCCCACAGACAACTTTTAAGTTTGGGCGAAGACTTGAGATTATACCACGGATATGATGGGGCGGTCGAGTGTGAAAACTTTGTTGAAGAGGGAGATTGTAGACTTTATTTTCAAGATGATTTCACCTGCGAATTTGACCAATTCACTCAATCTCAAAGAGAGGAGATAGCAGACTATATGATAGACAAATGGACTAAATTTAAAAACAGAAAAGATGAGTAATATACCCAAACCAAAAAACCAAATTATTCGCATATCCGTAGCCAAGGACGACCTGATAAAATTCCTTAAAGAAAGTTATTGGGCGCAAGGCAATAATGGCAGGGAATACCTTAGACTGGTAGGTTTCATCAATGCGATTGTCGATCAAGATGGATATAATGTGTTCTTGTATGAGGCGCAACGCCAAGATCAGTATGGGACGCCCCGAAGATTGATGATGAGAGGCAATTCGCAGGAGGTTTACAAAGAGCGCAAAAGGCAGTGGGATGAATTTAAAGAACAAAACCCCGAAATCTATAAAGAAGGAAAATAGTTGTGATTTTTTTGGTGGATTAAAAAATTATACATATCTTTGCAGTACAATATTTTAATCATTGTGGCAATCGCCTGCTGTGATAGCAGGCAAAAGCCAAACCCGAGGCGAAGTAGAACGTCTGAACCTAAGATGGTTTAGGTGAAATAAAGTTACTAATTGGAAATTCCCTTTAGTCTAATCTACACAAATAAAAGTGGCTGCTGACGAGTAGAACGTAAATCACCAAAGCCTATTAACAATGCTGAAATGTGGTGCTCAATCGTAAGTGGGGGTTTGGTTTCGTGACTTTAATAAAGTCTACGAACAGTATATAATAACTAAAGACAAGTGGCTAAAACCATCTATCGACCATATTGTTCCAAAGGCAAAAGGAGGAACAAACGATTTAGATAACCTGTGCTTTATGACTTGGTTTGAGAATAGATGCAAGAATAATATAGATAATGAGGAATGGATTAAAATCAAACAAAACATACACAAATACATAAAACTTAATGAAAACAATAACGACTAAAGATGTGAAAAACGTAGGGAGTGGTTGGAGTACTTTGCTTATTAAGGGTGATTGTTTAGAGGTTATGGCTGAATTAGCCAAACTAAATATTGCTGTTGATATGGTATTTACCGACCCTCCCTACGGCTAATTGGCACGACGAATTGCAAATGGGATTCAGTTATAGATTTCGATATGATGTGGGCGCACCTTATGACCGTAACAAGAAGCGATACTCCAATATTGTTGTTTGGGGCTGAACCTTTTTCATCGAAATTAAGATGCAGTAATATTGATGAATATCGTTACGATTGGATTTGGGAAAAGACTCAAGCAACAGGACATCTTGATGCTAAAAAGCGACCAATGAGAGCTTATGAAAACATTTGTGTGTTTTACGCTAAACAACCGACTTACAATCCAATTAAAACTAAAGGACATAAACGCAAAGTTTCCACAGCTCACCATAAAAGAAATACTAACACTGGTGATATATATGGGAAGTGTGATAATTTTGCGGATTATGATAGCACAGAGCGTTATCCACGCAATGTACTTAAGTTTAGCACCGATAAACAGAAGTATAATTTGCACCCTACGCAAAAACCAGTAGCTTTATTGGAGTATCTAATCAAGACCTACACCAACGAGGGGGACACAGTTTTAGACTTCACAATGGGTAGTGGCTCGACCGCAATAGCGTGTATGAACACCAATCGCAAGTTCATAGGCATTGAGCTTGATGATAAGTATTTTGAAATAGCAAAGGAACGAGTAAGGAAACATATTGAAGAAATTAACTCTAAACTATTTTAGTTATGGCAACAAAAAACATTATCAACGACACACGCTATGAGATAGCGAAAGACCTTCTCGCATCCGTGAGGGACTTGCATACTATGACCGATGTAGATAAATTGAATGTAATTGACAGTTGCGTTATATCCGCAGAAATGCTACTCGAACGCTTGGCATTAGATAAACCTACTGAAGTGGAAATACCTAAGAGAGGTCGTAAACCTAAGTCGGAAACTTTCGACCCACGTGCAGACCTGTCATACGTAGACAAAAAGTATCTAAAACTGTGGAACGCTTGGCTCGACTATAAAGACGAAATAAAGAAACAATACAAAACACAAAGAGGTGTTGAGTCTATGTATAAGTCCTTAGTCAAGTATTCTAACGATAACATTATACTCGCACACGCAATAGTTATGAATGCTATCGAAAAGTCATACGATGGATTCTATGGACTAACAGATAAACAAGTGGAGT
>CAYJGO010000053.1:0-2627 GCA_964369855.1 uncultured Treponemataceae bacterium
GAATATGAGCGTCTTTTGGAAGTATATGAGAGCAAAAAATAAGAATGCTTTTGACTTGAAGGAGTTTATATGCGTTTAATCGAACTTGTAATTTTACTCATAGTTTTTACAGCTTTTATAAACATTTTTACTTCGATCAGTGTAAAAATAATAGCTTACCAAAAGGACACTTTAGAATATCTTGAAAAAACAAATGAAGTATTAGAACAGTTGATTGAATTAGAGAAGATGGATGAAGGGATTTTACATGAAAAAAATTATAATTGAAAATCAAGATTTTGAAGTATATACATTCCCTCTTGAAAGAAAACAGTATTATTGGATCTTCTTTTTTAAAAAAATTGAAAAATTTGTAGTATCAGAACTTGAAAAAGTACATCCGTTCTTTGATGGGCATTGTTCATTCAACATTAACCTTGAGATTAAAAAGTTCAGTCTAACTATTTGGGTAATTGTTATGGACAGTATGTTATTACTAGACTATCAAAGTCGTCAAAAGAATAAGTCACTTTATATTATTAAATCCTATTTTCCAAAACAAAGGAAGAAAAGGGTTTTTACGAGACACTCTCAGTTTTTTCTAAAGTATGGGCCTATGGCAACCCTAACATTTATACTCGTTGTTCTATTAGTTTCAAGTTTTGTAAGTGATAATAAAATAAATCCGGTAGATGTACAAAACACTATTTCAATAAAGCCAGTAAATGAAAATAATAGTTTAAATGACAATATAAAGTTATTTTTAGAAAGTTTGGTAAATACAGAGTCAGAATATTTTTGTACAAGTATAAACTATAGTTCTAACAAGAGCCCCTATATTCTAACTGAAGTAAACATGACATTAACCATGCAATTATATGGGTTTTTCCCAGAGCAAATAGTTGAGCTTTTGCCTGCTAAAAGAGGTAATGACGAAGGCATTCTTCAGCTTTCAAATATAACATTTGATAAAAACGTTCCAGCAATAAGTGTTCATGTCTTGGAAGCAAGAGATACTAGTAGCGTGATACCAACAAACATACCTTCCGCCAGATCCTCAAAAGCTATTAGAGATTTAGTACTGGCGGAAAAAGGAAGTATTAGCGAAGAAAACTGGAGTGATCAAGTTCTATCTTTTTCCGTTCCAGTAAGAACTTGGAAGTCATTTTATATGGCTTTATTTGATATTCTGATTGTTGAAAATAAAACATTTGAAGAATTAAATATCGTTTGTGAAAAAAACTCTCCATTAGTTACTGTTCGGTTTAGAGTTTCTCACGGAAATATACCTTCTGAGCTACTCTTACTTGCAAATATCTTAAAGTATCAAGAAGAATATCATTCTAAAAATCAAACTGTTGATGTTAAGCCAGCTGTCAAAAATACTTCTGAACACAATAAAAATATTGGTACCGTTAAAAAGTTAGATGGTTCAAATGTGCGTTTTTATATTAATGACGAAGGTAAAATAATTTATATATATGAATAAAAAACGAAGGAGGTCAGATCATGGTATATAAGCTTGAATGAATACAGTTTGATTGGGAGTCATATTTTAAACGGTTTTATTATCATAAATTAAAATTAGGAGGAGTTATGAAAAATAAATCTATACTATTGTTTTTTTCAGTTCTTGCTGCAAGTCTCACAGGTTGTATGCATGTTTCATCTATTCCATATGCAATTAGTGAGCCTGAATGTAAGGTCGGCAGAGTTGACGGGATGCATGATTTTGCAGGCATTTATTTTACGTTTTATAATAATTCTGAAAAAAGAGTAAAAAATGTAATATTTACATGCATTGTCTTTGATAGTGATGGAGAAAAAAGTCCTTTAATTGGTAGTAATATTATTTCTGCAAAATTTTCTCAGGAAATTACTTCCTATGATGTTCATGATATAGTATTTAGTTTAGATCCGTATATAAATATAGAGCCAGTTGAACCATATATTATTGATTTTTTTTATATTAAAAAGATTGAATATCTAGATGGTAGTGTTTGGGAAGACCCTTACGGATCATGGATGCAAGGTAGCCTATGAAAAAAACGCTTATTTTTCTATTTGTTTTTTTGCTAATGTCTTGTATCTATGATTATTCTATGTATACATATAAAGAGGGTATCGCAAGTTCTGGTGAAGGTGTTAGCCGTAATTGGACCATTATGCTCTATATGGCTTCTGATAATAGCTTAGAAAGTGAGGCCATACTTGATATTAATGAAATCGAAAGTATAGGTTTGCAAAAGTATGGAATAACTGTTTTAGCTCTTATAGATAGAGCAGAAAAATATGATGAAACAAATGGCAACTGGACCGACACACGTTTACTTGAGATATCACACGATACATCGGGTGAAAATTCAGTTTTAGTTTCAAAAGAGCTTTCCTCGCGAGAGTTGGGGCTTGAAAAAGGGCTTGCCACTGAGCTAGATATGGCAAATCCCAATACATTAAAAAGTTTTTTACAATTTGGATATGCTCATTATAAAGCAGAACATTATGCATTGATTATGTGGGGGCATGGTAATGGCTGGAGGTCTATTACAACAGATATATATTCAAACACATCAATGCACTTAAATGATTTTCGCGAAGCTATTAACCTAGGCGTAAAGGGTAACGAATTAGATTTAATTGGCCTAGAT
>CAYJGO010000053.1:2637-11574 GCA_964369855.1 uncultured Treponemataceae bacterium
GGTTTTACACTAGAAACACTTTGGCAATTACGAGATATAACAAAACATTTTGCAGGCTCATATTCAACTTTAAGCTCTTCAGGATGGGATTATAAAGAAGTCTTTAAAATTTTTATAAAAACTGAATTAATACCCACAGATTTATTGAGTTCATTCTTAAGTCAACGAAATACATCAATTATAGATATGCGGCACCTTAACACTGTCTATTCTAACTTTGATGAATTATCTCAAAATATTGCGAATGTAATTGATTTACGTGAAAAACAAGATGCAATGTTAACAATGCTTTTATCACAAGTTCGTCTTTACAAAGCCTCAACCTTTCCAAGTGATGCATTCATTGATATGTATGATTTTACTCATGTCGTTTCATCTAATGTGAACTTATTAACTGATGATGAAGTGATGAAAAATAAAATAAAGAGTAAATGCGAGGATTTGCAAAATACGTTGATTGAATCTGTTCATACATCCAGTACTGATGGAAAGATGCCTAGTATTTCAGTTTTTATAATTCCATTCATAAGTGAAAAGGTCGTAGACCCTGTTATTCCCGATTCATATGTTAAAACTGAAAATAACGAAAATAAGATATCTTTTGTAAATGATAGTTTAGGTTGGGTCCCTACCAAAAATGCTCAGTCGTCCTTATTAGATAAGCTATTCTTTTATAGTTTTTAATTTGTTGGACCTCACAGTCTTTTGTGTGCTGTGTGTATAAACTAATCCAATTTTCTATAAAACTGTAGAGAATTTTTTGGAGGTTATATGAAGTATAAAAAAGCTATTGTATTGTTTTCGATTCTATTTAATTTTGTGTTTGCTTATGCTATTGAGCAGAATGTTAAAACCGTAATGAGCTTTGATATAGAAAAAAAAGAAGTTGTGCAAAAAAAATATGACTATATTAAAGAGTATTACGCATACCCAGTAGAAATTACTTTAGATAATGGTATTGATCTTCGGTTTGCAAGTATCCTTCCAGTTTATACTGTAGAGAAAGGATGGATACGATCACAATTCTTAGAAAAAGGTGATAAGGTGTTTTACTTAGGTGAAGATGGAGTGATTCCAATAAGTATAAAAAAATCTATTATGCATAAGGTTATGAATGTTTTTTATACCTATGTAAATGTAGAGGATACTCATAACTATTTTAAGGAAAATATTTTAGTTCATAATTATATTTGGGAACATAGTGACCACTACCCATATGTTCCTCCAGAAAAGGATAATAATGGTGGTTCGTCTTCAAGTAGTGGGGGTGATAATAGCTCTGAATCTGGGTCGTTATCTGAAGGCTCTGATTCTGGCACTGACGACGAGAGCGATTCTTCTAGTGAAACGGATGGTGAAACAAAGCCAAGAAGAGAGTCAAGAAGTTCCAAAGCAAGAAAACTTGCACAGGCTGTTACAAAATTTCTTGCAGGAATTAAAAATCATTTTGAATCTGTTGTAAGGTCGATAATAACAATATTTGCAAGGAATGAAAGAAATCAAAATGAGTCTAACGTACAAAATGCGGCATTAAATGCCCAACAAGTAGGAGACCCTGTATTAGCTACGACTGGGGTATATATACACGAAGAAATAGATTTAGAGCTCACTGGAAATATATCGTCTATCGAAATATCACGTTTATACACAAGCACCAATGATTCTGTGTATGCAATGGGGCGATCGTGGGCCTCAATTCTAGATTCTAAAATAATTAGGGGTATTACGAGTGGTTTAGATACGTTGAATCATAATATACCGATTCAAATACTCGAACTACAAAAACAACAAAGTGCATTGAGCTCATATTCGACGTATGACACTGCTAAAAAAGCTATAGAAGAAGTACAAGCCCAAATAGAAGAAATGAATCGTGTCTACTCAGAGGTGCATTTTGAAATAGAGTTATCAAGAACCCTACAATCTTTAAATGCATATGTAGTAGGGCCACATACCAAAGAAAGCCATTATTCCATTGGCAATAATAATCTAACATACATTGATGAAAAGGGTAGTCCAGTTGTTTTCAAGTATGTAGCGAATGGAGAATGGATACCAATAGATTCGAAACGAGCTCAATATATGAGGATAAAAAGCATTGACGGAAAAGATGCCTTAACAGAAAAAGGTTTTATTCTTTATACCAAGGAAGGAAAAGAGATATGGTTTGATAAATGGGGTTTACTAGAGAAGTTTGTGGATAAAAATGATAATGAAGTTCTCTTTATGCGAGATATTGAAGGGAAAATAACCAAAATTATTACACCGGAAAAAAGAGAAATAGGATTTTTATATTATGATTCAGGGTTCATAAAAACTATTACTAATCATGATAAAAAAATGATTGAGTATACATATATTGGTAATAATTTAAGTTCGGTAAAAGATATTGATGGAAATACATTTTCTTTTATATATGATAGTAATGGATACTTAGCTCAGATAGAAAAACCAGATGGGAGCACGGTAAATATTACATATGAATTACAAAATAAGAACAAAGATTATTTAACAACATCTACAACAAATGAAGAAGGGTTTTCTGAATACTTTGAATATGATTTAGAAAATAATCTTACAGTCTATAAAAGTCATACAGGATTAAAGGAGTATATTTATTATGATGACTTACATAGGACAATAAAAGAAATAGATTCAAAAGGTAACACAACATTATACACCTATGATGATATCGGAAATTTACACTCTAGAACATATAATGGAACTGCTACTATGTTTGCATATGATGATAGGGGAAATAAAATACAAGAACTTTATTCAGATGGTAGTAAAAAAACATGGGTATATAATGAATTTGATAAAGTAACTAGATACACAGATAGAGATGGTAAAACATGGAGTATTATGTATGACCTTAGGGGGAACGCAATAGAGTATCGGTCCTCTACTAGTCTTATTGAGAGGGCACAATATGACGTGCTTGGGAACATTATTAGGCTTGAAAACTATAAGGGTGATATAACCCAATTTATGTATGATGCATCTTTTAATGTAATTAGTATAACAAGAGGAAACATAGTAGAAAGGTTTGATTATGATGAATTAGGAAATATAGTCAAATACATAGACGGAGAAAATAGAGTTTGGTCGTACACGTATGAGGATAAAAAAATAACACAAGTAAATCCTTATGGCTTAAAAAGGGAGTTTGTGTTTGATAACAGAAAAGACATCGTTTCCGTTAGAGAAACTGATACTCATACAAATGAAGAAAGGCGTTATAATTATGAGTATGATAATCGGCATCAGTTATTAGCACTATACCAAAACGATAAAGAAATCATGCGATATTCATATTATCCTTCAGGAGAAGTTAATACTATAACATATGGTCAGTATGGGTTGGAAAAATCTTGGCGAATGGTGTATGAATTATTTAATGATAGAAGTGGATATAGCATTTATCGAGAAATGTTTTCAGAAGATGGAAATAGTTTGTCTCGTGCTTTTATAGAATCATATGAGGAAAAGGTTCACCCCAATTCGATAATTCAAAATATATCACTGGGTAGGCAAAAAATATATAATTTTGATGCATGGGATAGATTGATTTCAATAGAAAATACTATAGGAGAAAAGATAAGTACAGTATTGAGCCCAGAAGGACGAGTTTTAAAAGAACAAATAGACTTTGGGGGTTGGTATGAGTATACATATGATGAACAAGGTTTTTTACGTTTTGCATCTGAAAAAGGAGCAAAAGGCGTTGAGTTTTCATATAATAGTGATGGGAGTCTTGCATCAACTACTGATCAAAATGACAATAAAACATGGTATGAGTATAATTCACTAGGATTACTTTCTCAAGAAAGACAAGATAACATAAATAGATATTATATGTATGATAATGTTGGAAGGCCAACATCAATAGTCATTGGTAATAATAGTAATCTTCATAATAGTGAAAGATTTATACTTATAGAATATTCACCAGATTCTAGACGAATAACTATTGATTATGGTGGCGTGTATACTGAAACCTTAGTTATAAATGCCTGGGGAGATATAGTTAAAACTATAGATGGACTTGGTAATGTATTTACAAATGAATATAACAGCCTCGGCCAAAAAATTAAAACAATTGATGCATATAATAGCGAAACCGTTTATACGTATAATGCACTTGGCTTTGTTACACATATTCAAAACCCAGATTTAACAGAAGAATTTTACGAATATAATGTTTTAGGACATTTAGAAAAAATTTCAGATTCATTAGGACTAGAATGGAAGGGAGAGTTTGATGAAGATGGACGTCTCATAAAAGAATGGAATAGAGGTAGTACTGAAAAAACATATACATACGATATGCTTGATAGAATAACAAGCGTAAGTATTGCTGGAGTAGAAATAGAACAATATTCTTATGGGCCGTATAGTCAAAGTCTTACGTTTAGAGATGGAAAAAATCATGATTACATGTATACACGGGATACTTTTGGTAGAATAGTACAAGAAAAAAATCGTCTAGGAGACTATCAATATTATAATTATGATAGCATGGGAAGATTAGTACAAAAGGTAGATTTTAATACAAATAGTCAATTTATTCATCATAGTAAAAACGGCAAAGAAAATACTGTTGAATATGCAGATGGAAGCATTTTTAGTTTTATGTATAATAGTACGGGGCAAACAGTTGCAGCTGCAAATATTACAGGAGAAATACAGTTTACCTTTAATAAGGCTGGATTCCTAGAACGCCAATATGATGAAAAAGCAAATGAAACTACATATTATTCGTATGATAAAGCAGGTAGGCGTAGCCGTTACACCTCTTTGGATAGGAACGTCTTATACACCTATGGTAAAAATGGAGAGTTATTACGAGTCGAAGATGATTCACAAAGATTATCTGTTTCATATTCATATGATGTTATGATGAGAGAAATAAAGCGAGTATTTGCAAATGGCATTAGCCAAACTAGGCAGTACGATAAAGCTGGTAGAACAATTCTCATTACAGAAAAAGATTCGCGTGGTGAAATTATTAGAAGTGAAGGGTACGTGTATGATGATGATGGTAAAATTACATTTAAATGTGATGAAAATGCACTTGTAACAAAGTATTTATATGACATGCAAGGAAGGCTACATACAATTTTATACCCGTATACAGAAGAAAAAGTGCAAGCTGATAAACAAGAGGCAATTGAACAAGGTTTGTTTTTGATGAATGACATGAACAGAGGTGAAACTCTTAATTTATCTTCAAGTGATATGCAAAATATTTCAAAAGTACTGAATATGATTAACCATTCAAGAAGTAATCTTCTTAGAAGTGTGCAAACAGTGTGGAAAGAGAGTTATTCGTATGATGAAAATTCAAATAGAAAAACAAAAACAACTTCATGGGGAACTATAACCTATGTATACGATAATGAAAACCGTTTAATACATTCTGGTGAAGAAAATAGAGGTACAGCCTTTAAGTATGATGCAAATGGAAACTTGGTAGAAAAAAATAATGCATATTCAAATGAAATATATTTATATAATCACATAAATCGTATGAGACAATCTATTATTAGTGACACGGAACAGAAAATATACACAACAACGCATTATGCCTACGACGCTTTTGGTAGAAGAAATTTGGTTCAAAATGAGGGATTTTCTCAAATTCGCACCTTGTTCGATGGGCAAAGTCATGATATAATTAGAGAAACACAAGTATTTGAAAGTGGAGTATCTGCGAATAGTTTTTTTAAAACTGAAGGTCAAACATATTCACCGTCAAATGCAAGTAGCGATCGTTATGTATTTGTAGAAGAGCGAGAATTAGAACATGAGTATGCGGACCAAGAAAGATGGGAAACGCAACAAACTCGCTTTGCTGGCACAAAAATACCTCTTTATGCAAAAGGAGAGAGTGTTGGAATGAAATATATCGATAGTTTAAACTCAAAACAAGAAACTCTCTATTATGGAACTGATATTCTGGGGAGTATAAAAAGTACTACAAATGAATACGCATCAGTTAAACAACGCTATGAATACGATGCTTTTGGTATGCCTTATAAAGGAAACTTAATCACCGGCTTGCATAGCGGTTACACTGGAAAACCTTTTGATGCACAAACACACCTATACAATTATGGCTTTAGAGATTATTCCCCTAGCCAAGCACGCTTCACAACAGTTGATCCAATACGGGACGGAAATAACTGGTTTAGTTATGTTGTAAACGACCCTGTAAATTTTATTGATAAATGGGGATTGTATATTGTTTCAACAGAAGGCAGTTTTAAACAACAAGATTTTGGTCTTGTACAGTATTTGGGGAATTCTACAGATTTTGCTGTACTTAGTGGTTGCTTAGTTGTTGCGGTAGCAGATGGTGCCGCTGAATTAAAGAATAATGCCTTAATTACTGCTGTAAGTATTAATAATAATCACAATAATTTTACCGCAGATAAATCTGGGTACATGAATGTAAAGGCTACCGTTGAAAACTTAGGCTTAGAACACGATTATTGGACAAAAGAAGTGCAAGGAAATTTAAAAGATAAAATAAATGAAGCGAATAATTCAGATTATACATATAGTATAGTAGCTAGAGTACCTCGTAATGCAAATGGAGATCAGCATTGGGTTACAGTTCAAGGTGGTACTATTATTCGAACAGATGGTATTGAATATGTTCCTGTAAAAGGAACATCAGAAAATGACTATACTAGAAGTCTTCGCCCAAGTAGTTGGAAGTACGGTGAAGTTGGCACGGCTGAAGAAGGACTTATTTTTATACCAGTAAGTTATATTGAAAAAATACATACTATTCAAGGAGATAAAAAAAATGACTAAAAGTATGAAAACATGTGTAATTATAAGTAGTCTCATTTTTTTGTTATTTTTAATTGGTTGTGCATCAGATGAACAAAGCATAATGCTTACTGAAAAGCACTTAGACCAAATGAACTCACAAGACTTTGCACTTGCAGAGGATAAAAATCAATTACAAGTATCAATTGATAATAAGCTATACTCTATAAAAAACCTTGTATCCCTAGATAAAAATCAAGATAACACCATGTACTTTTACTTGTCAACAGATGATGAAAAAAAACTGCTATTGGTAGTATTAAACGATGAGTTGCAAAAAGTCCAATGGGGAGCTTATTATACTGAAAACTCATATTTTGATCCTGTAGAATTAGTGGCCATTGTTGTAGAGCCTTTTCCAGAACGGCACCAAAGTGCTGTTATGCATATATATGATTTTGCTGTAGATTATCTTTTTACAGATGAAACTGATTTAAGCTTTTGGCCAGGAACGAGTGAAGGAGATAAGCAAGCATATTATCAATTGCCAGTATATGAAAAAAACATGTCAGGGTATTACACCATATTTTGGCGACAAGCAAATTATTCATTTACAGACAATACATATTCTATTTCAGAGGAATTTCGAGGGAGTTTTTTAACCTCAGGAGATGAATCAACACTTGATGAGCTAGAGCCCTTAGAATACTCAATGGAGCGTTGGACATATCCACAAGAATATTCACCAATAGGGCGAAATGTTAATAGTACGTATGAAGTAGTTATTGTATCACCAAAAAATGAAGAAGCTAATTGGGAAAATTATCAAATCTTCACAAATGATAAAAACACAGGAGAAACTGCTATGATTTCGTTCGGTAGTATTTTTCCGTATCAAGATGATCTTATAAGCATTTCCCCTGCAAAAAACAAGGACGATAGAATAGCGTTTATCGTAGAAACAAAAGAGTTCAGTTATGATTTTTACTTTGACCCAAGTGGAGAAACAACTGATATCTTTTTACGACCATCAAGTTTTGTAAAACTCTATCCAGTATAAAAAAATATGCTATAGCGTTAACTATAGCATATAACACCTATGCATTGTGCCTAGTAGTTAAAGTGTAGCTTTTAAAAGAACCAACAAACTAAAGGAGATAAAAGAAATGAAGAGTGTATTAATGGTTTTACTGGTAGTATTATTAAGTAGCTGTGTAGTAGAAAATGGTGTTTCTATAACAGAAGAAGATTTATCAACTTTATTAATTGACCAGTTTGTTGTAGAAGAAGAAAGCATAAAGGTCAAACAGAATGATACTGAATTAGAAATTAACAATCTAGTTGAGCGTGGAGAAAGTGAAGATGGTACTGTATACTTTTACTTGTCAACAGATGATGAAAAAAAACAGCTATTGGTAGTATTAAATAATGAGTTAAAAAAAGTCCAATGGGGGGCTTATTATCCTGAGAACTCATATTTTGATCCTGTAGAATTAGTTGCAATTGTTGTAGAACCATTTGAAAAACGACATCAAAAGGTGATAATTAATTTAAGTGATTTTAAATTAGAATATTTTAGTACAAATGAATATGATTTTTCTATAAGTACTGGTTCAATTAGAGGCGGTAAAAATTTCTATTATTTAGCTCCAGAATTTTCTAAAGTTTCATGGGGAGGATATCTAGTAACATGGTATCAGGGATATTTTTCATTTTTTACGCACTTTTATGGTTTATACGAGGAGCATGCAGGCAGAAGAGGCTCAGAAATGTTGTTTTCTACTGGAGAATCAGGTATGCCAATAGACGAACTAATAGCACTACCATCTGCAGAAAAGAATGAAGTAGTTGACGGATACATTATCGTAGCAGAGAATGAAAATGAAGATTACACCGTAAAGTTTATTGTACCAGAGGATGAAGAGATAAGTTGGAAGAACTGTGAAATAGTGTATACAGATAAAAATACTGGCGAAGAAAAAAAAGAACTCTTTGCTAACATATTTGAATATCAAGATACTTTAAAAAGTATAACAGCTGCGCAAAATAAAGATGAGCGTATTAGTTTTATTGTAGATACAAAGGAGTTTCCGTATGACTTTTACTTTGATCCAAGTGGAGAAACAACTGATATCTTTTTACGACCATCAAGTT
>CAYJGO010000054.1:0-11348 GCA_964369855.1 uncultured Treponemataceae bacterium
AACATCAATAATTCCTTTTGACTGCAACCTATCAACCTCATCAATTAATGCTATTGCTCTTTCAATCTCTTCCGTTTCCACAGCTTACCCCTCTCTATTACATAGGTTTATATGTGTCCATATAACACGAACCATATATAGTTCTATTATTGTATTCTTCTTTGCTCATAACCTTTTCATAATCATTAATAAAGGTTTTTTCTGTTACCTCAAATACTCCACAATTATTCGGGATCTCTGTTAACCTTATCTTTATTGATTCATCAGCCTTTATAGTTATCCCACTAATTCTAAATTGTCGTGTACGTAATTTACTTTTATAAACGTCACCTATATTGTACTGTATAGTCACCAATTTCTCCTCCTTATCATTCTAAACATCATATCCCTATTTTGTACAAAACAACTCACGGGCTTAAACCCAAACTTCTTGTATAGCTCTACCGCTACCGTGTTGTCTTGCGCTACACCCAATTCTAGTGTTATGTAGTTTCCTAAATCATCTATAATTCTTTTTAGTAGCTCTGTTGCAACACCCTTTTTTCTAAATTCTTCTTTAACGAATAACCCATTTATGTTGCCTGTATTTTTGGAAACCCCTGTCATGTAGCAACTCCCTATAAGTCCTTTAGCTGTAAAGTAACCATACTCCCAATTTTTTCTTGAACCTACAGGTCTAGTGTCTATATAAAAATTCATAGATACAAACTCCTTTCTAAACTATTAATGACCTTGTTCTCCAGCTAACCAACCCTCTGCGGTTGATAGTTCTTTTCCCTCTGCCTTAAGGTTCTCAATTCTTTCTTTTGGATCATATTCTCCGGACACTCCATCATCAAACTTTCTCTTTGATTGTTTTTGCGATTCGTAATACATCCCCTTGTAGCCATTTAGGGTAGCATACTTTACACCCTCAATTGCATCTTTTTCACTTAATTTTGCTAATTGTTCAAATTGTGCCCTAATATAGTTATCTCCCTCGTAGATTCCTTTTTGAATTTTGTCCTCGAAGAATTTTAGGATTTCACTAAATAGTGTTTCACTAAAATCATACTCTAGTGATATTTTTTCAATTCTAATTAGGTACTTGTCTTTTTTAGTGAGTTTTTTGTTAGGTATCAGATTCGCTAAACTATCTTTAGATAGTTTATTTTTATTGTTATTAGTGTTATTATTAGTATTGTTATTAATTGACTTAACTTCTTTAACATCTTGTTGTTTAATTTCTTCACTACTAGTGGTTAAAAAATTAAACAACAAGTGATGTATACACTCTTCATTTAATTTTATATACCTTGTAGCCGGCACCCCTTTTTTTACAACATCAGCTAACTCTAAAGTCTGTAGGGTTTTTAGTGCCTGCCTTTGTTGATGTCCACTAAGTGTGGTCTCACTCTCAATTTTTTCAACTGTAGCATAAAAGTAACCATCAACTAACTTATTTTGTGTATTCCAATAGTCTTGTTGGTTAGCCAACTCTCCTAATAATATAGATTCATGTAACCCTATCTTTTTAGCTATCTCTTTGTTATATACCCCAAAATTACTACTACTTAGAAACTTCAATATTGACAAATCATTTACCCCTCTTTCTCTCAAATAAAAAAATCCATATTATTAGTTGTGATACATTTACCAAATCTTTTTTATTTAACTTGCGAGGAAAAATAAGGTCGATTTTTTAAAATGGGTACAAATGTACCACAACTAATAATATGGATTTTACTGTTTTAGTTTTATTTAATTGTTTTTCGACCTCATCTAACTATTTTTCCTCGCAAGTTGATTGTAACACAATCATTTAATTTTGTAAACTATTTATTTAGATTTCATCTATTCTATCTTCCACTTGGTCAATCAAGTGTTGCCACAGTAGTTCTCTTTCTTTTTCTATATCACACTCTGGTGTTAGTTCCCACTCTTCTTGAGCATAGATTTTATGGTATTCTCCTTTTTTCTCAATAGTCATTCCTACACTATAACAAATTGACTTTACTTTCGCCTTTGAAATATAGCTCTCTGAGCTTGTATTTTGCGATTCTAGCTGTTTTTCTTGCTCTTGTGTAGAAATACTAGTCTCTTGCTCCTTTGGTTCATCAAATGGTAGTTCCTCAGGGATTCCATCAGGTGTGTTCATAAATCCATCATACTCCTGTTGTTCCTCTTCTATCTCCTCAGGTTGAACTTCTTCATTTTCTTCAATCGGCTCAAATCCCGTGCACTCAATTGCATCATATTTATCCACACCATCTGAGCACTCTATCCCATTACAGTTTTCGCAGAATGTATCACTAGGATCGCCTGCAAATTTACATTTTGTCATACTATGCTCCTTTCTTTTTTGTTACAGATAAGCTATAAGTAGGCTCTTTTTCTACCATTGTACAAGCTAAATCGGATGCAGTTACTACACCGTCATAGATTAATTTTTCTAATGCGTCTTCATCTATTTGCTCCACTTTAACCACACAACTATTTAGTTGTTTAGCTGTGAGCTTTTTCTCTGCCTTTAGCTTTTTTAGCACGTCAATAGCTAACTCTAAATCCATTGACTCCGATGTCTTTTTTGTTAATTTAGCGGTATAATTTTCACTACTAAAAGCTGATAAATTATTGCTAATAAAATGATTTTTAATCTCATCTACTAATCCTTTTACTACTTTTGTAGCATCTAGCTTGATTCGATTTTGTAATCCATAATCCTCTACTTTTGACTCCAAGTCAAATTCCACTACTTCTTCTGTTACAACTTTTCTTCCTGCTCTTGACATTTTTAATTCTCCTCTTCTTGACATAAATTTTTAATCTCCGTGATACAATCTACAAGGTCAGCTAACACATCGTTAGGTAATTGACAAAACTTAACCATATCAATTTTTAATGCTCTAAAATCTAAGCTAGTTCTTGCCTTGTTTATTAGGATTAGCTTGTTTAAATCCGATTGTAATTGTTGGTAGTCTTCCTCGGATTCAGGTATATAGAAAGTTTGACGATTAGTGTCGTAATTAACACCGAGTACATCCACTAGCTTTGTTCTCTTTGGTGTCAATCGTTTAACGATGATGGGTTTGTGGTAGTAAAAGCAATTAATCCCCCAACCATGCTGAATCACAGCTTTAATCCAAAGCTTATCTCCGACATTAACCTTCGAAATATCAACTCTTTTCAACTTAATCCATCTCCTTTCTATAGAATACTTTTTCTTTGTTAAATTGCACCATACAACCTCTATGGATTGTATTTACACTTGCTTGAAAGTCTCTAAATTTATCAATATCATCAACATTGAAGTATTTAGTACCCTTTCTGTCAAAGATATAATACTCCGGTAAATTTAGATCCGTAGGCTTTTCATAGCTATCATCCTCCCACCACATGTACCAACGCTTGATAGTGTTGTTAGAAACCATTAGTTTCTGCGCTAGTTGGGATATGCTTATATAATTACTAGGCACACTCTTATTTCTCATTCTCTTCCTCCTCCTTTTTAATTTATATACATTATAGTAACACACAATGGTGTAAAAGTAAATATGTGTGTTACTATAAATTGCCTAGCCATCCCTAAGTTTTATTAATCTAGATGTAAATTCCTTCTCAGTCAGCACAGTATCGCACTTATTTCTCTTTCCAATACTATGCGTTATGTTAGCACTGCCTGTGGCTAATAGGGCTCTTCTAAAGGATGAATTTTCATTTAAGGCTGAGAAAGCTCTATCTAGCAATTTTTGATAATCATCTGAATCTCTTTTATAGCAAACCCCTCTCCAATAAAGTTCTTGAGTCCTAAACCATTTCTTTTTCTTACCTTTAAATTTAGCTTGCTTTCCGACTAGTGTACAAACGTGCTCTTGCATTTCAACACTACTAAACTTTAGTGATTGTAAAAAACCCTCCATGCTTGCACATTCTACCCCATCAATTGTAAACGGGTGTGGTGCAAAGTTACTCAAACTACTTGCGGGATAGCCGCATCCTGATTTAATATCCATTACTTTTCCTCCTATCAATTAATTAATTGGTTAATAATTCTCATATCAATTTTACCGCCTTTACCATCCACTAACATATCAGATAGTAAGCCCTTTTTATACACTATATCATTGATACGAGAATCTATCGTATTTTTTGTCAATAACGTGATTATGTTAACGGTTCCTTTTGTTCCAATTCTATGCGCTCTATCCTCACATTGATCCTTTAATGCTCGATTCCACGGCTCATCTAAAAAGATAACAGTTTGTGCAGCAGTGAGTGTCAACCCTGTACCCATAGCTCCGATCGTTCCTATAATTACTTTACAATTCGAGTCATTTTGGAATCTCTCCACTTCTCCCATTCTAGCTGTGGAATCAGTGGCTCCTGTAATATAGGCAGGATTATAATCCTTTAATAAATTCCTCGCTATAGATGTTACAGATTCCCAATTGCTAAATATAATACACTTTTGACCGCTTAGTGCTAATTCTTCTATTAAGTCTTGCATACGTTCCATTTTAGCCGACTCACTAATGGTTTCGGATAAGATGGATGTGTGTGCAGTAGCTTGTCTCAATCTAATTAACATACTTAATGGATTATTACTAAATGATATTTTGTGTAAATCACTTTTAATATTATTTAGTACTTCATTATATAATTTAGATTGCTTGCTATTCATTTCTACATACTCTTCTTGTCTTATTTTTTCCGGTAAATCTAGTACTTCGGTTTTTAACCTGCGCAGCATAAACTCATCTAAAAGCTCTCTAATATCCGTTAGATTTTTATACCCTACAACTTCACTACCACCATACCCGCCAAGTGTACAATAGTGTTGTTTGAATTGATAAAATGAGTGCTTATCAATACCAAGCCAGCTAAGTGGAAAGTATAAGTCTAATGGGTTATTCATTAGCACTGTTCCACTCATGGCAACCATATATTTAGAGCTTAGCTTTAACATCGCGCGCCCTTGCTGACTTTGTGGATTCTTACTTTTGTGACTCTCGTCGAATGCTATTAACCCAACCTCTCCACTCTCACATAGTTCTTGAATTTTCTCAGCTATCGGGAACTTATAACTTCTACCCTCTTTTTTAGCACCTGCTCTAATAGTCTCAATGTTAGTGATTAGAAAGGCACAGTCGGGTAGGTCATTTAAATCAGCTAATTTATCATTAGCACTACCCTCATACTGATTCCCATTCTTTCTAAATCTAGTGCCTAGTACCCAAGCTTTTTCATTTGAATGTGTACTAACTTCATTCTTCCAATTGTATTTAAGAGAGTTAACTCCACATATTATTAAAACTCTTTTTAATTTCTTCTGAGATTTAAGTATACATGCCCAATCAATTACTTGCTTAGTCTTACCTAATCCAGGTGAATCCCCTAGTATAAACCTTTCTTTTGTCAAGCCATATCTCACACCTTGTATTTGGTGTTCAAATGGTTTCGTTTTGAAATCAAAAGATTTCGGAATATCCTTTAGCTTCTCTTTTATGGGTTCTTCATAGATTCCCGTAATTTCAAAACTGTGTTGAGGAAACTTATCACATAACCTTGCTAATTGATCTAACGGGATTTCCCAACACTTAGAATCAGCATCCCAAGCTCTAATACTTAAACCTCTTATGTAATTTAGCATTTCAACATCATAGCTAAAGAATAGTTTCACACTATACTTTTTAGTTACATGGTTGGAAAGCTTGTTAGGCTTTCCAATTTCTGCTTTTATTAACATCTTTATACCCCACAATCTGCCATCACTTCTGCGGTTAGTTTGTCAATCCCTTGTGCCATCAATTCTGCTATTCTTTCTTTTCTTCTATTTGCTTTGCTTTGCTTTGTAATCTCTTTTACTTTTTCTTTTGCTGCGAAATAATTTGTTACCAAATCAATTGATTTTGCGTCTATTTTTGTCATTTACTTAATCTCCTTTTTGTTTGCTTGTTATCGTATATTTATAGTAACACATAAATAACCAAATGTAAAGTATTATTTTTAATATTTTTTACAAAAAAAAATAACCCCACTATCTAAGTAAGGTTATTTCTTATTATATGTTGCTTATGATTCTAAAAGATTTCTCTATGAGATCTCTTTCTTCTTGTGTATCTGCATTTACCTTGATTGCTCTTAGGAACTCTATCAACTCCCTTAGCATATCTCTAGCTAATTCCACTAAATTCTCCGATTTATCACCCCTAAAATAATCAGCTTTCGCGGATTCATAAGCTTGTAGCTTCGGCAATATATCATTGAATTCTTTTGTAGTGTTACTAGTTAAAGTCTTTGGAATCTCTAATTGTTCCATTTGACTTGCTAAATTTGAATCTAGCTTTTCACGTAAGTATAAATCATATAGTACATACTTTAGTAGCTCATCTCCACTTAGTTCATCTTTTTGCTCTAAATGGTCTCTAATATATTTTATATCCTCAACTTTATTATTCATAGGCATACACCTACTTAACTACATAATAATAGTAATCTCTTATCTTTTCACTAGGTGTTTTATCCGAATCATCATCAAACATAAAATCCTTAGCTAATGATACGTAAAACTCAGGATTCTCTAACATATTAGCAGCTACAGCCGACTTATAATAATCATGCCATACCATATTCATAACTGCCCAAAACTCCATAGGTGTAATATGCTCAAATTTGATCCCAACGGATTCTGCTACTTTGTTTGTCTCCTCAATTGACCACTTAGCGCCATTAACCACATCTCCTGACCTTGTCTTGTGATGCATTCCATGTACCCATGACTCTAAATCATGACTAGTTAGTGGCATATTATATCTAGTCTCTGCCATCTCAGCTAATCCATGATGCTTGTGCATCAGAGCACAGAACTCTTGCACGTGTACAACATCTGCCATTTGCTGGATACTCAATTCCATTCCATCTTCTATCATTTGCATAGCTTCCATCAATCGTGATTCTGCTAAATTACAAGCTTTTGATTTACTCGTCATCTTCTACTACCTCACTTTCTTTCTCTTCATCTAATATGGATTTTACATCAATTCCCATTTTTGCCTTCAAAAACTTGTCACCCAATTTTACAGAGGTTTTGATTGCCTTTTCCGTCACTTCTCTACCCTCTTTAGTCGTAAAAGCACAAGCTGTCAATAAACCTAATGCGAATTTATTCATATTAGCACCTCTTACCCTTAATCCCATTGATTGTTAATGATTCTGATCCACCGTACTTCAAGCAAAGAATTGTTCTACAACTTAATGTAGTTCTCCACCGGTCTACGGCACAACCACCACCACACTCACATCCAATTACTTTGTATACAGGTAGTGTTACAGTACCGTCTGTTACATCAACCTCGTTACAATCCGCATCTCTAGGGATCGATGTGTAGATTCCGATTAAAACATCTTCACACACACATAAACCACTTAATGATCCATCTGGTAGTGTGATAGTATACTTTCCACTCCTTAAGCTAATATCTGTAGCTCTAATTACGCAATTACAATTTCCCATAGTTTTTTCTCTCCTCTTTAATATAATTTTACTCGTGGCTCTCGCCACTTCTTGCCCGTTAATTACATAGCTTGCTATGTTTATAATACTTTGCATTGATACACAATGAGGTGCTCACTACCCTTTTCAAAGTTTACAGGGATATTCGATATATCTCCAGCTACTTTTTCTGTATCTATGGTTAAGCTATCCGGTACATACTCGAGTCCATCAGGCAGTATATCACTAAACACTTGACTCTCAATATAACCCGTATAATTATTTAGTGATATATTTACAAAATAAGTAACTATATCCCCTTTATTCACCACCGTAGGTGTAGCCCTTTTAGTGATTATCACACTAGGGTTCAATAGTATTTCAGCTCTTGCTGTTTCTTCATAATCCACACCATCATAGTGATAACTAAATGTTGCATTATTTGTTATGGACATACCTTAGTCCCCCCTTATAAAAATAATAAAGGTGAGAATACCTAAACTAGATACTCCCACCTTTTAGTCAACGCTTACGCGGAAGTCACGAATTTAATCGGAATTAGAAATTGCAGCCATGTTGAGGAATAGGCTGTCCACAGTTGATGAATCCTTGAGCGTAATATGGTGGTCTCTTAGGCATTTCACATGCAATAGCTTGTTGTCCACGCTCTAACTCATTGAATCTAGCATCTGTGTAAATTTGAGCCCTAAGCTGCGCATTCTCAGCATCTTTTTGTGCTAATGCTTGTGCATTTAAGATTGCTGTTGTTTGAGCATTCAACTTAGCGTCAAATAGCTTCTCTGATTGGTCTGCAATGTACAAGTTTGTAGCTTGTGTACGTGTCTTTTCGCCATCTTCTAAGATCTTGAATTGAGTTGTAGCTGTGTTTACAATCTCAGTCTTTTCAACTTGGCAATTAGATACACGATCGCATCCATATGCTTCTGCTGCACGAACTGTTCCGGCTCCACCAAAGCCATTACCAAAAATCGCCCAAATAACGATAATTAGAAATAACACACTAAAGATTGCAGAACTTGAATCGCTTGAATCTGTTTTCCACATAATCATGTCCTCCTTATTTTATTTTTTATTTCAAAAGCTATTTAAGCTTAGGAAATCTAATTCGATTACCGCCACTATTGGCAGGCTTAGATTGTCTACCCCGACTATTTACTTGAGGAGCTTTACCATCTAATAGATTAAGGGCTTGATCTCTAACAGCTTCGGGAGATGTTCCCATCATTGCTAAAATTGCCTTGCCTTTCATAGTTTTACCATACTTATTGTAGATACCATTAATAGCATCATTCGTAATTCCCTTACTTTTTAGTAAATCCGCCGGTTTTGATAAGTCAGCACCTTGTAAGGTATCTTGAGCTTCTTTAATTGCTCCGTCTATATTTACATTAGGAAACTTCTGCTTTAGGCTTTCTGCTATTTGATCGAACATTAGGCACACCCTCCTTATCATTTAATGATTTTAAAAGCTGCAGT
Organism: uncultured Treponemataceae bacterium; assembly: GCA_964369855.1. Classification (GTDB taxonomy): domain Bacteria; phylum Spirochaetota; class Spirochaetia; order Treponematales; family Treponemataceae; genus CAYJFX01. The sequence goes on from CAYJGO010000054.1 coordinate 8,969, forward strand.
GCTTCTGACAAAGCTTTTTGTGTTTCTTGAGTAGCCTTCCTACTCTCGTTTAATTCTTGCATTAATTCTTGATTTATTTCATCTTGGGTTTTTGGTGGAACAATTACACCTAACTCCACTAATTTTTCGTAATATTCGTTTGTAGTTTCCTCCAATGAATTGTATAAATCATTAGTGTAGCCTATTGCTACTTTATTGTAAGTGTCCACTTGGTAGATGATTCCCTCCTCTACCATGCAGAATATATTATTCATGTTTCCATGCATATGCACTTCCTCCTTATTTCTCTGCAAATAAAAAAGCCTTGCTACTAATTAGATAGTAACAAAGCTTTTTGTAATAAAATATAATAAAACTATAATAAATCCAATGTTTTCAACTTCTTACTGAATCTATATTTGTAATTTCGGAATTGCTGTTCGTCAATAATCTCTTTCGCCCGTGAAAAATAATCAGTATCTTTAATCCCACCGATTAATACATCGGTTAAGTATTCTCTGTATTTTTCAGGAGTTTTAAATTCCTTGAAGATTCTAACAATTCCATCATGAGTTAATTCAAACTTCTTTTCCTTGTGCTTTTCTTTTAACTCTTTGTTTTCAATTCTTAGATCTAACCAATCCTTTAACATCCACAGAAACCAATCAAAGCAAAAAGCAACGACTATCCCACTAAACAACGATACTTCTATCGGCAGTAAATTGCTTATCGCTATTACAAACATTAAGCTAGATAGTATTGTACACGTTTGAATAATCTTATCTGCCCTGATATTTGGTATATAGTCTGCGTGGAATGTCTTATTAAACGACTTCCGAAAAGCTAAATAAGGAATCAAGAACAACGCTGATTCAATCCCTTTATCACTCAATACCACTGTAATTAGGAATATCAGATACACCGTGATTATCGGAATCGCCGTGTCCCTGCTTTTTAGCTTCAATTTCATTTTCCAAATCCGCAATTTTAACTTCAAGTTCTTCAATGATAGTTTCTCTAATTTTAATTTCTTCCCATAATCCACGCTTTTCACAACGCTTAATTTCCACTTGTAATTCCTGAACTTGTCTTTTAAGTTTTTCAACTTCTTCACTAAGTAAGCCTGTGCCGAATGGTAAAAATATCGCCATTTTTCAAACCCTCCTATTTTATACAAGATAAGTAGAACGTAGTAATCCGATAGGTAAAATATGCTTACCAACAAACTTGCTTCAAATACATCTACGTTCTTTATTGATGTTGCAAATAAAGTGAATATGTTATCAATCACAACAACTTTAAAAGCATGTAGCTTTTTATCGGATGCGACAATCAGAACAGCGTGACTCACTACTCCTAAAACAATTCTAGCTATCTCTATATTGTAATAACCACATAATCCTATAATTGTAGAATATATTAATATGTACAAGGTTATTGCAAATTTGTGTTCTGTGTAGTTACTTATACACATACTAAAAAGTATGATATAAACAACATAGCACATGATTGCATTTATGATTAAATACAAAAAGAGGTTGTTATCAATGTAGTTAAACACCGTCAACAACCTCTCGTTCTCAACTCGTATCCCAAAATCAAAACCGAATATTTTCAGTGCTTCAAAAATCACTAAGTATGACCACATCATTACTTTAGCTTTTGTTATGATCTCACGTTTATTCATTCGCCTTACCTTTAATTAGTAACATTAGTATTTGATCTAATTTAACGTCCATGCTTGCTTGACCTGATACTAAGTGCTCTATTTGAGTTCCGTGTTTCGTTTCGCTTTTTTCTAACGATTCAATTCTTTTTCTGTCACTCGCTAGATAACTGTCATGTTTTTCTAACTTTTCCTCAACGTCTTTGATATGATCACAAGGTCGAGGTCTATTTAGTACTTCATTTATTTTAGTGATAATCTTGTAAACTGCCACACTAAATCCACCTAGTATCGCAAGTGCGAATCCAATCACAGTTATCCATGTTTCAACACCCCAACCTTGCATACAATCAACCTCGCTTTATAATCCTAATAGTTTCGACCAAGTTTTTTGACCTACGATTCCGTCAGCAACAAGGTATTTTGATTTTTGATAAGCAATTACATCAGTTTTTGTTCCACTTCCGAACACCCCATCTGCACCATAACCACCAACATCATAGCCAAGGTAAATCAATCGCTCTTGCATTAACTTAGTAATGTTTCCACGACTTCCGTATCTAAGTGTCGGACAACCTTTTAATGTAATTGGGCCAGAAATACCATCTACTTTCTGATTACTAAATCCCTGTGCGTTGCATTCTGTTTGCACTCTTGATACCCAATTATTGATAGTAGGACTAGGTACAGGAGTTGGAGTTGTTTCAGGTTTAGGTGTAGGCTTAACCGATGCAC
>CAYJGO010000055.1:0-11085 GCA_964369855.1 uncultured Treponemataceae bacterium
ATTTATCTTTTGAAGCTGATGAGCATGCTGGTGAAACAATTGAAATTACAACTGAATATGTTAATGATAAATTAAAAGATATTGTACAAAACCAAGATTTATCAAAGTATATTTTGTAGTTATATAAAAGGTTGCCTAAAAAGGCAGCCTTTTTTTGATGATTAAATCAAATTAGAATAATAAGCAAATTTTTGTTTTATTATAATTGATAATATTGACATGAAGTTGTAATAGTAGTATAAATAAAATATGTAAAAGAATTAATCTGCGTGAAAAAGTTATGAGGATCATTTTATGCGCGCTCAGTGAATAAATAGCTGTGTATAAGATTTGCTGTATTATGAGAGGTCCCATTATGAATTTAAAAAACTTTGCTTTTGTATTAGTAGGAGTAGGTTTTTTCTCCGCTTTTAATCTTTTCGCGTTAGAAAAACGAGAAATTATAAGAGTTGGATACTATCCCAATGATGATTTAGTTGAAAATATTGATAACCAAGGTAATGAAGGCTTCGGCTATGAAGTCTTAAAAAAAATCGAAGAAATTAGCAACTATCGCTTTGAGTTTATTGAAGTAAGCGGAAGCATATTTGATGCCTTAGAAAATAATGAAGTTGATGTTATTGGACTTTTTTTTCGTTTACAGAATAGAGAGGAAAGTTTTTTATATGTTGATGTTCCGTTTAATTCTGCTCAAATGAGTCTTGTCGCCAATAAGGATTTAAACATTCCGTATGATGACCCTCAAAGCATCAATGGAAAAGTTGTTGCAACATATCATGATAACCCTGCAAATGAAGATTTAGATATGTATCTAGCAGAACATAATATAGAAGTTACTTATGTGCTGTCAGATTTTTATAATTACAGAGATATGCAGGCAGATTTCTACTTGTCATATTCCACCGATAAAACATCCGCAAAATATGAAACCATATTAAACCTTTCAAAACAGTACACATATTTAATGACTCGTAAGGACGATCAAGTTTTAGCAGAAGGTTTAAAAAAAACTTTGTCTGTACTTATTTTAGAAGAGGGTCTTTTTTTTAATGATTTGATTACAAAATACTACGATAGCAACAACTATTTATTTCATAGAAATTTACGAGCAAATGAAATAGCCTTGCTTAGAGCGCGTCCGTTGAGGGTCGGGTATGAAGAAAACAATAGACCGTTCGCATATACCAACTCAGAAGGAAAAGCCGACGGTGCGATAGTTGCTGCTTTAGAAGAGCTTGTTACAATTTATGATTTCGACGTTGAATACTGTCCTTACTCACTAACTGATCCTGATAGTTTTCCTGCTGATTGTGATGTTATTATCTCAGCGATTGGAGATAGAAACCAACAAAAAGATAATTTTACCATAACCGAAGAATATTATGAAGAGCCTATGATTGCAATAGTTCCGAAGAAAGTGGTTGGTGGAAATGAAAGTGTGTTGTCAATATTGAGTGCTGCCCCAAAGATTGGAATTTCTCAATACCTTTATCAAAACTTTGATGAATTTTTGAGTGGAGCACCAGGTAATAAAGTTGTTTTTTTTAATACCTTTGATGATTTACTTAAATCATATAAAAAAAGAGAAGTCGATATGGCGGTCTTTACCGAAAGTGGGCTTCCCTATGCAAACTCATATTTAAATGATACCAATTCATATATCTTAGCTGCAGATTTTACCTTAAAATTTTGTTTTGCTATAGCAAACGATATTGCTCAAGACTTTGTTCCTATTTTCAATGTAATGTTTGATAATGTTCCAACAGATCGTTATGATGAGTTACTTGTAAGAGAAATGTCAGCATTCTATTATCAACCTTCTTTTTTAGAATTATTGGTTATTAATTGGTATTACGTTGTTATATTTGCACTAATAGTAACGGTCCTATTTATTTTCATAGCATTACAAATTAAAAAAGAAAATAAAAAAATTATGCGAAACGTATATAAAATTGATGTATTAACGGGATTAATGTCAATGGATTACTGCCGTGAAAGCTTGATAAAGGTATTACAAACTGCACAAAATGATGAGTATGAGCTCATATCATTTGATATCGATTTATTTAAGGCGATGAATTTGTATTTAAGTGTTGAAAAAGGAAATGAGGTAATTTTAGCAATTGGAAATACGCTAAAAAGTATTTTTACAGGTGAAACAGACTACATTTCACGCAAAACGGCAGACCAGTTTTTAGTTCTTCGAAAAGCTAATAGTACACTCACAATGGAAAAGTTATATTATGAGTATATTAGACCGAGTATCCAAACGGTAGTAGGAACGGACTATCGTTTTACAGTATCATTTGGGAATATTATCATAAATGACTGTTCTGAAAAAGTTTCGGCCATTATTGGATACGCAGATGTTGCGAGGCTACAAGGAAAGGCAATACATGAAAATACCTTTATAACCTTTGATAGCACTATGAGGAAAACTTTTGAAGATAAAATATCTGTTACCTTAAAGATGGAGCAAGCACTTAAAGATAAAGAATTTGTGGTAGTATATCAGCCTAAAATTGACTTTAAAAATTTGAGCGTTGGTGGCGCAGAAGCATTAGTGCGGTGGAGGCCAAAAGAAGGATCTCAAATTTTCCCTGATGCATTTATCCCAGTTTTTGAAGAAAATGGATTTATCTTTCACTTGGACATGTATGTTCTAGAAAATGTTTGTAAATTTATTGTTGAGAATTATAGTAGAATGAGTATTCCGCGTATTTCAGTGAATCTTTCTGCAAATTCAATACTCCATGATTCAATAGTAGCTAGTATAAAGGGCTGTATTTCCAAACATGGGCTTTTGCCCAGTGAAATAGAGCTTGAAGTGACCGAAAGTGCAATTATTGAAGATGGAGAAAAATTCATATTGAAGGTTAAAGAGTTAAAGAAAATGGGCTTTTTAATTTCAATTGATGATTTTGGCGCAGGTGGCTCTTCCCTAAATCGACTTGGCGCAATAAAAGCTGATGTACTAAAATTAGATAAAGCTTTTTTTGATGAACATGATAGCGAATCAAAAATGAGTGTTGTTGTTGCAGATGTAATAAAAATGGCTAAGGGCTTAAAAATGTCGGTAGTCGCAGAAGGTGTTGAAACGATCGAACAAGCAAAATGGCTTAAAGATATTGATTGCGATTATGCACAGGGCTACTACTTTGCACGGCCAATGGAAAAATCAGACTTTGTCGAGTTGCTACTAAGTAAAAAAATCTATAAGTTAGAAAATGGAGACTCAACTGAAAGGAAAGCATCAAGAGGTTCGGGAATAAATTCATACGGATAATCTGCGTATGGGTATAAAAATTAAATATACTTTTTTATTGTGAATTCCAAATTCTCATGATATACTATAGCTATGAGTACATTTACAATAACATTTCCAAACAAAAAAACTGTAAGCGTAGAGCGCGGGGCAATTATTGGTGACTACATTGATAACTTTGATGAAGATAAAAACTCCATTATTGCTGTTAGGATAAATAATGAAATATGTTCTTTAATAAGTACCATTGACTTTGACGCATGCATCGAGCCTGTATTAGTTGGTACTAGCGAAGGTTCGGGAGTGTATAGACGCTCACTTTGTTTTGTCCTTGCAGCTGCAGCGCACGAGGTTTTTATGGGAACCCGTCTCGTAGTTGGCCATAGTTTGGGCTATAGTTATTATTACACCATAGATAGAGATGAGTGTATTACAAAAGAAGAAATTCAAGCATTAAATGTAAAGATGCAAGAAATAATTGCGCTCGACTTATGTATAAAACAACGTATAGTTTCTTATAAAGAAGCAACAGAATTACTTGAAGAACTTGGTCTTACTGAAACTCGAAAACAGCTTAAATATCTTGTCCGAAGAAGCTACAAAATAAATTGCTTAAGAGATTTCTCTGACCTTTACTTTGGTCCTTTATATCCATCAACAGGAAAGTTAGGTTTATTTGAGTTATTGCAATATCAAGAAGGTTTTTTATTACAGTTTCCATCAACATCTCGTCCACATGAAATACAAAAATATGAAGATGTGCCACAACTTTTTAATGTGTACAAGCGTTATAAAAATTGGGGTAAGATGCTTGGAGTAACATCAGTTGCCTCTCTCAATGAAAAAATTGTAAATAAGTCTATTAAGGATTTTGTTAATATTACTGAAACATTACAAAATAAGTGTATTTCAGATATTGCAGATACAATATACAAAAGAAAAGATGTTAAAGTAATTCTTATTGCTGGGCCATCAAGTTCGGGTAAAACTACTACATCAAAAAAACTTACTATGCAATTACAAGTTTTAGGTTACACACCTCGTGTTATTGAGCTCGACACGTACTACATTGGAAAGGATAAAACGCCATTAGATGATAAAGGAAATCCTGACTATGAGTGCCTAGAAGCACTAAATGTTGAAAAGCTTAATAATGACTTAGTTACTTTATTTGAAGGAAAGGAAATTGAGCTTCCTGCTTATGACTTTAACAATGGAAAAAGTTATAACAGCGGAAAAAAAATGAAGCTTCATAAAAATGAAATATTGGTTCTTGAGGGTATACATGGTTTAAATGATAAACTTACTGACTCAATTCCTTCAGAGTATAAGTTTAAGATTTATCTTTCTGCTTTAACACAGCTTAACCTTGACGATCATAATAGAATATCTACAAGTGACAATCGCTTGGTGCGCCGTATTGTACGTGATTACAATTTTAGGGGCATGTCTGCTGTTGCTACAATGCGTATGTGGGAAAATGTACATAGGGGAGAAAGAGCTTATATTTTTCCTTTTCAAAATAATGCAGATGTTATGCTCAATACAGCGCTCGATTACGAACTTGCTGTTCTTAAGGTATATGCAGAGCCTCTTTTACGGTGCGTAACACCACTAGACAAAGAATATGACGAAGCTACAAGGATACTGAGGTTTTTAGATAATTTTGCCCCCATACCGGCCAACCTCGTACCGACACAGTCTATCATACGCGAGTTCATAGGTGGAAGTGATTTTAAATATTAATGCTTTTTATGTCTTACATCCATACTTTACTTTTTTGATGTAAATAGTATTTTTATGAAATTGCCGTTTTTGAAGCCACTTTTTTGCTGCCAAAAAAGTAGCCTCATTGCATAGAATAAGAATCTGCGAAATCTGCGGATAAACTTGAAAAAATCCTAAATCTGTGCTACTCTTAACGCATGAATACGGAAGATACCCCAACAATACACGAACTTTCTCAAATGCTCCTTGCATCAAAAGACTCGTGGTGTATAGCTGGGAAGTCTACGAAAATAAAACAATCCTTCTTTAATTCACTTATTTCAAAAGAATCATCTGTTGTGTCGTTAGAACTTGCAACAAATGTAATAATGGATGAGAGAAAAAATGATGATAGCGAGTTTGTAGAAGGCGGAATAGATGCTGGACGTACTGTTTTAAAATATTTATCAGCATTTGGAAAAGATGACATTCTTGAAACACATCCTGCTGTGGCTCTTTGTGGAATTGAACATATCTTACATAGGGGCTTAAAATATCTATCAACAGGTGAGATGAGGAGAACTCTTTTTTGTAAAGCACTTTTAGAAAATCACAAACTAATGCTTTTACATGAGCCTTTTGCTGGTCTCGATATTGAATCTCATACTGCTTTTTTTAACTACATAGATTCTCTCGTAAGCACAAAACAACGGCGAATCATTCTTAATGTTGAAAGATTTGTCGATTGTAGCAGCGCAATTGAAAACATCATTGAGTTTTCAGATGATGCCATATCTTTTGTAGGAAATCGAGCTGAATATGAAACTATTCTTCAAAAACGAAAAAGGGAACATGTTCAAGAAGATGATGTCAATAAACAAAGATTTTTAGCCGAGTTTGATGATATTGCAGACGAAAGTGAAACTATACTGCATAACCATGAACAGATAGATGAAAAAAAAGAATTGGTTCGTTTTAATAATGTAAATGTAGGCTGGGGTGACAATAACGTTTTGCAAGGCGTTAATTGGACTCTCAATGAAGGAGAGCATACCCTAATACGGGGACCAAATGGTTCTGGAAAAACAACACTATTAGAATTAATAACAGGAGATAATACACAAGTTTATTGTAATGACATTTGGCTTTTTGGGAAAAAAAGAGGGAGCGGCGAATCTATTTGGGATATAAAAAAGAATATAGGAATTGTTTCTTATAAACTACATGTCGAATATAAGCTTTTAGGTGGAATAGATATTGAAGCTGTTTTATTATCTGGTTTTCATGATACAATAGGATTATACGAACAGCGCTCAGAGGTAGAACAAAAAATAGTTGCAAAGTGGCTTCATCTTGGAGGCTTTGAAGGAAGAGAACATACTAATTTTGCAAACCTTTCATATGGTGAGCAGAGAATGCTTTTAATATTACGAGCAGCTGTTAAACAGGCTCCAATACTCATTTTAGACGAACCCTGTCATGGTTTAGATGAACACTGGAGAGAAAAAACACTTTGCCTTTTAGAAAGAATCGCACAAAAAGGATTCAGTACACTGCTACATGTAACACATGACGTAACAGAGATTTTACCTTTTGCAAGGCATTGTTTTGAGTTTTTGCCTGGAGAAAATCCTCATTATAGAATATCTCTAAAATAGAGCTTACATGTTTTTTATTAAATTAATATTTTTTTGAGTTTGTCTATATAATCGTTGAGCTAGTAAGCGCGATAAGAAAATAGCATAGTGTGGATTCTTTCTAATGAGACTGATAAATCCAGACTTAGGTATTTTTATTAAACGTCCCTTGCCAACAGATAAAATTGCAGCAGATCTCCTGTCATTTAATAAAAATGACATTTCTCCAATAAACATATCTTTTGGTGTTAAAACAGATACAAGCTTTCGATTTACATATACAGCATACTTCCCTGATACAATAAAAAAGAGATTATTACTTGTTTCATTTTGTTTACACACTACTTCTCTGTCAGCATATTCAATTGTTGCGTATGAAGAAATTAACAGAGGAACCGTATTTACTTGATTTTGGGTACTTGGAACAGTAAAGCTCACTTCATTACCTTTTTCATTATATCTAAGGTTTTTTACGAAGCTTTGGCTAATTTTTACACCCATTCCATGTTGTCCAATTTTTGGCTTTTCACTTAAACGTTTGCGCCAATCAAATCCTTCTCCGTCATCGCGGATAACAAAATCAGATGAGTTCTTTTTGAGAGTATATGTAATATGTATTTGTTTTTTTGCTATTCGGGGATCTTTATTTCTTTCTGCTATAAGGTCCAGTATATCGTGCCCTTTTTCTAACCACTGTGTTTTTTCATCATAATCAATTCCGCAGTTTCCATGTTCTAGAGCATTAAATAATAATTCCATTAGTACAGTTTGCAAACGGTAGCGTGAATCTAAGTCAATATAATTGGAACTATAAAGATAATTTAATAAAAAGCTAGTATATACTTGAATATCAAAGGCATTATTTTTGCTCACAAATGACCATGACTCATTTTCCCCAAAGCTATCTTGCATACCACGGCTGTAGAGAAACTGTTGATTTTGTAATAATATCCTTAATAGACGTGGAAAATTTTCAACAAAGTGTCTTCGTGTTTGTACAATAACAATATTGCTGTTTTTTAAGTTTTCAATTTGTTGTACTTGTTCACTGTTTTTTGCAATGGCAATAATTCCGCCATTATATAGCCAAGGGTCTTCACCGATAGCATGTAATATATTACTCCAACGAATTTGCGGTGAAGAAAAGTCAATTATCTTTATTTCAGGTAATTCATAGTAAATGTTTCTGAGTACCTCTTCGGTACTAATACAAAAATCAAAATCAAATATAGCTGAGTATTTTTTTTGAGTAAGCTCAATAGCATTTCTAATTTTTTCATTTGCAGAGGCAATAAGTATTTTTTTCACATTCTTCTCCGAAAATAGTATATACCTATTTTCGGCATTTTTCAACGTTCAAATATCCAATATTTGTAAATTTTTGTGCAAATACTATCAATTTTATATAAAAGTACTATTGGGAACAGTAATTACGCGGTAAAAAAAAGGTTCTATTAGCATTTTTATTGTCTTTAGTTGTTAAAACTTCTATATCAACTCCATATGCCTTACTAAGGTTTTCTTGTGTTAGTATTTCATTTGTGAAGCCATAAGCGAGTGTTTTACCATCTTTTAGGATAATTGTTTTATGAGCATAGTAATTGGGCTGATTTAGGTCATGACTAGATATGAGTATTGAGTAACCATTTTTTGAAAGCTCACCAATTGTATCTATGACGAGCGATTGATTAAAATAATCTAAGCTAGAAGTAGGCTCATCCATTACCAGTACACGCGCATTTTGACATACTGCTCGAGCTATTAATACCATTTGTTTCCAACCACCGCTTAGTGATTCATAGTATTCATTTTCTAGATGATCCATACGCAGTTTTTTTAAAACATTTCGGGCATACATAATATCTTCAGGTTTTGGCATTGAAAAACCCTGTATACTATTGTTTCTCCCCATAACTACCATATCAAGAACACTTACAGAGAACTCAATGCTATAATATTGGGGGATGTATGCAAGTATTTTTGAATATTCTCTTTGTGAATATTCGCTGCTATCTTTATTATCAATAATAATTGAGCCATCAGTTTTTTTTAATAAGCCTAGAATTAGTTTTAGCAATGTTGTTTTTCCAGATCCATTTGGGCCAACTAATGCAGTGATTTCTCCTTCGCGCAGGCAAAAGGAAATCGAGCTACATACATCTTTATTATTATAGCCACCACACAATTTTTTAATTTGAATACTCATGACAGACTCCGTTTTGTCTTTAAAACTGGCTTTTTTAGTATCAATGTTAAAAAGAAAGGAGCTCCCAAAATTGAGGTAAATACTCCAATTGGAAGTTCTGTAGTAAAAAACATACGGATGACGGTATCTATTAAAAGTAAGAACGCAGAACCTAAGATAAGGGAACATGGAATAAGATGTCGATAATTGCTTCCAAAAATAAAACGGGCTATGTGAGGTACCATCAAACCAATCCATCCAATAATTCCACCTAAACATACTGCAGCTGATGTTAACACGGTAGAGGATATAATTAAGATGAGTTTCCACTTTGATGTATTGACACCTAAGCTTTTTGCATCATCATCTTCGAGCATTAATATGTTTAATTTCCACCTACTTAAAAAGACTGCACTTAGGCCTAAGCTAATTGGTATTAGACTAAACAGTAATGATGAAATAGTAACCTTAGATAAACTACCCATAAGCCAAAATGTTATCTCTGGTAAAGTATCATTAGGGTCAGATGTATATTTTAACATAGAGACAATTGATGTACAAACTGAACCAATTACAGTACCTGCTAGAATCAGTGAAACAGTTTTTGATAAATTTGTTCTAAGACTAATATAGTATGAAACACCAGCAGCTAATAATCCGCATAAAAAAGCACATGTTTGTGTAAAAAAGATACTTTGACCTGAAATTATTGCGATTGAGGCACCAACACTAGCCCCTGATGCAACACCTAAAATATCGGGAGAGACGAGTGGATTTTTAAACATTCCTTGATATGTTGAACCTGAAACAGATAATGCTCCTCCAATAACAAGTGCTGCCATTACGCGAGGTATTCTAATATTATAGACAATGTTAGCCCCTTGGCTATCATCTGTATCTAAAAGTAGCAAAGAGCGAATAACATCTTGTATAGACAAGTGGTAGTAACCTGTAGACAGGGAGTATACTATTAAGAATATGGTTAGTATTAGAAATACAATAAGGAATGTGTTTTTGTGTTTATTAGCTACTAACATATCTCTCTCTTGATGCTTGACAGGTGACTGTGCTCGTGGTACTATTATAAAGTATCGTTATACTAATAAAAGAATAACGCTACTTCATAAAATTGTCAAGATAAAAAGGAACACTAGATGAAAAAAATTATAGTATTATTGCTAATTGGTTTAAGCTTACTCTCATGTGAGAGGAATACTTCAAATGAACAAGAGTCACAAAGAATTATTATTGATATGGCAAATAGAGAGGTATCTATACCAAACCAGATTAATTCAGTATTTTCAACCAATCCCATAGGTACAATATTTTTGTATACACTTGCACCTGAAAAACTTGTAGCATGGAACTTTACACCCAATGAAGATGAATTAAAATACATTGCACCTGAATACCACAATCTTCCAGCTTTTGGCCAAGATGCTAGAGTAAACTATGAAGCCGTGCTAACTGCTAATCCCGATGTGGTTTTAGTGTATTTTCAAAATGTAAACGATAAACTATTTTCAGATATTGAAGCCTTAGAAAAAGCTCTTTCAAAACCTGTTATTGCCATAAAAGGGCAACTTGTTGATGCAGATGAAACGTATGAGTTTTTAGGAGATTTACTGGGTGTAGAAAAAGAAGCACATAAAAGAGCAGAATATGTTCGCAGCATTTTTTTAAATACCAGTAAAACAGAAAGTGATACAGTACGTATTTATTTTGGTGATGGAATTGCATCTTTAGATACAATTCCAAAAGGTTCACCGTCGAGTCAAGAATTGGATTTAGCGGGTGTAGAAAATGTTTCAGAAGTTTCTTTTGGGTCTGAAAGTAGGGTTAGTGTTTCACCAGAGCAAATTATTACATGGAACCCCGATATAATTCTCTTAAACGGTGAGCCAAAAGAAGGAATTTCGCAATATAAGGCTGTCGAAGATTTTTTATCTAATCCCGTATATAAGGATATAAAAGCGGTACAAGAACATCGTGTCTACGGGGTTCCAAAAACGCCATTTAGTTGGGTAGGTAGGCCAATTGGTGTTAATCGCCTCATTGGTGTTCAATGGATATCACATTTAGCATATGGTGTCAGCGACTTAGATTTTGAAAACACGGTTAAAGAATTCTATGAGCTTTTTTATCATGTTACGCTTACAGATGAAGATATTGATACATTACTAGTTACGAAGTATTAATTACGAGTTAATAAAGAGATAGTATGCATGCTATTGTTTCGGTAAAGCTTAAAGGCTCTGAAGTATTTTTTGGAAATGGTATAGCAGAGCTTT